>VRUB01000152.1 GCA_019456345.1 Nitrospira sp.
AACACCATCTGAAATTGGCGTTACGCTGTCGTGATCACAACAAGGTTATCAACGCGATTGCCTTCCGCCAGGCACCAGACGGCGTGGCGCCCGATTGGTCCCACGCCCGTGCTGCCTATAAACTGGACATCAACCAGTATCGCGGAAGTCGTTCGCTGCAGCTGATTATCGAGCATCTAGAACCAGTATCAAGTCCGACATAACAAGTGACAAGGAAAGACGTCGAGTCTGTGGCTAGGTACTTGCTACTTGTCACTTGAACCTTGTATCTTGAATTCATGATTTCAAATGTTCTGACCTTCGATATCGAAACCGCCCCTGACATTGACGCAGGTCGCCGCATTTACGGGCTGGAGGATCTGAGTGATGCCGATGTCGCTGAGGCAATGTTTGGGAAACGCCGGGAGGAAACCGGCAGTTCCGATTTCCTGCGCCATCACCTGCACCGCGTGATTACGATTTCGGCGGTGCTACGTCGCGGCGACACCGTACGAGTATGGTCGCTGGGCGATGAGGGTTCTGATGAGGCTGACCTCATTCAACGTTTCTACGATGGCATAGACAAGTTCACGCCTACGCTGGTGTCATGGAACGGTGCCCAGTTTGACCTGCCCGTTTTGCATTACCGCGCCCTCGTGCACGGCGTCAGCGCACCTCGCTACTGGGACATAGGCAATGATGACAGGGAGTTTCGCTGGAACAATTATTTGAACCGTTTCCACTGGCGTCACATCGACTTAATGGACGTGCTCTCCGGATATCAAGCGCGCGCCACGGCCTCCTTGAGCGAGGCCGCCATCATCCTGGGGCTTCCTGGCAAGATGAGCATGAACGGCGCGCAGATCTGGGAACACTATCTTGCCGGCAAGATCGAAGAAATTCGAAATTACTGCGAAACTGATGTATTGAACACTTACTTGATCTATCTGCGCTGGGAGTTGATTCGAGGGAACCTCGATCAGGCCGGGTGGGAGAACGAGCAGCAACTCGTACGCGACACGCTCGCGACCGGCGCACGCCCCCATTGGACGGCCTTTCTCGAGGTATGGGATCGCCACGCCAAGTTGCAAGGAACAAGTTTCAAGTAGCGAGTTTGCTCGGTGTGCTGTTACCTTGCTACTTGCCACTGAGTTTAACCATGCCCGAACACCTGACACAAGACACGCCCCCTAAGAGGTCGAGGCGTAGGCAAAAGAAACCCGCGGAGACTGCTATCGCATTTGTGGACAAGCTCAATTATGACGGAAGCGGCGTTGCGCGCGTGAATGGCAAGGTGACTTTCATCGAGGGAGCGCTGCCTGGCGAGCGGGTCCTGTTCGGGTATGAAAAGCGCCGCGAGAGCTATGATGCGGGCCGAGCGATCGAAATCATCACGGCGTCACCCGATCGCGTTTTGAATCCGCCGTGCCCCTACTTCGGTACATGTGGGGGTTGTGCGCTCCAACATTTCCAATCCGATGCGCAGATCAGCGCGAAGGAACAAGTGCTGCGTGAAAGCCTCGAGCACATCGGCAAGGTCCGGCCCGAAAACTGGGTGGCGCCCCTGCGCGGGCCGGCATGGGGGTACCGGCGCAAGGCGCGCCTGGGTGTACGGCACGTACCGAAGAAGGGCGGCATCCTCGTCGGTTTTCGCGAACACAAGCGCTCCTTCATCACCCCGCTGGCTGACTGCAAGATCCTGGACCCGCGCTTTGCCCGCCTGCTACCTATACTGCCCGGCCTGATCTCACAGCTCTCTCGCCCCAATCGCATTCCCCAGATCGAGGTCGCTGCCGGTGATCACGAAGCCGCGCTGGTCTTTCGCCATCTCGATCCGCTGACGCCGCAGGACCATGAGCGGTTACGCCGCTTTGGCCAGGACCATACGGTGCAGATACATTTGCAGCCCGGCGGGCTGGAGTCCGTGCATCCACTATGGCCCGAGCAGCCGCCTTCCCTGGCCTACCGCCTCCCGGAGCACGACGTGGAGATCCAGTTCACGCCTACGGACTTTACCCAGGTCAACGCGGATGTGAATAGGCGGATGGTGGGCCGGGCGCTGGATTGGCTGGACCCCCAGCCTAATGAACGCATCCTGGATCTTTTCTGTGGCGTCGGTAATTTTACTTTACCACTGGCCCGGCGATCCTTATCGGTCGTTGCGCTCGAGTGGGACGCCGCGCTGCTCGAACGCGCGCGCGCCAACGCGGCGCGCAATTCCATCACGAACGTCGAATTTCGCCGTGCCGACCTCGACGCCGAGGCTTCGCATGCGCCCTGGAACGACGATCGCGTCGAAAAACTACTGCTGGATCCGCCCCGCAGTGGTGCGATCGAGGCCATCAAGCGCCTGCCCGCCGACGGGCCGCAGCGAATCGTCTATGTTTCTTGTTATCCGGCCACGCTGGCACGCGACAGCGACTATCTCGTGCACGCGTTGGGGTACCGATTAATGCGCGCGTGCGTTATGGATATGTTTCCTCACACCGCCCACGCGGAGTCCATGGCATTGTTTGTGCGGGAATAGGGTAGTGATCCACCCTCTCCCTAACCCTCCCCCATTCAGGGGAGGGAATGGCGCAGGCGCAGATGGCTTTGGGAACTTTGGCCGAAACCAAAGTTCCTCGCCTGCCGGGACGAGACCCGGCTAACATATATCGCCGGTTAGGCGACACCGAAAACACATGCCCGAGCAACAACACTCGATTGAAATAGATATCCCGCAGCAGACACTGACGCTGCGCGATGCCGCCGGCAACGTGCTCATGCGTACGCATGTTTCCACGGCCAAGAACGGGCCGGGCGAGCGAATGAACAGTGAATGTACGCCTCGCGGGCGCCACATCATCCGCGCCAAAATTGGAGTTGGCGCCCCGACGAACACCGTGTTCGTGTCCCGCCGGCCGACCGATGAGATCTATACCCCTGCGCTCCGAGTGCTGTACCCGCAGCGCGATTGGATCTTGACCCGCATACTCTGGCTAAGCGGCCAGGAGCCGGGGGGGAACCGGCTCGGGAACGTCGACAGCATGCGCCGCTGTATTTACATTCATGGTGCACCGGATGAAGATATCATGGGCACACCCAGTTCCCATGGTTGTATCAAGATGCGCAACCTCGACATCATCGCCTTATTCGATCGGGTGGCAGCCAGCACGCCTGTGCTTATCAACGGCTAAGAGGGGGGCGGATTCGTGGCGCTAGGCCCGGTCATGTTTAATGTGCAAGGCGTGGAATTGACGCCGAGCGAGCGCGAGTATTTGCAACATCCGCTAACCGGAGGGGTCATCCTGTTCGATCAGAATAACGAAACCCCGGAGCAGCTTGAGCGCCTGATACAAGAGATTCACTCCACGCGCGAGCCGCCGCTATTGGTTGCCGTCGATCAGGAAGGGGGTCGGGTACAGCGATTTCGCAACGGTTTCACGCCATTGCCGGCGGCACGAGTTTTCGGCCAACTCTATGATGACAACCGCCAGCGTGCCAAGAGGCTGGCTGAGGCGTGCGGCTGGCTGATGGCGGCGGAGCTGCGTGCCGTTGGTGTAGACCTGAGCTTTGCGCCGGTGCTTGACCTCGACCGCGGCCTTAGTGAGGTCATTGGGGATCGCGCTTATCACTCCGACCCCGAAGCAGTCGCCGACATTGCGCGTTCGTATATGAATGGGATGTCGCAGGCCGGCATGGCCGCGACCGGCAAGCATTTTCCCGGACACGGGAGCGTTCCCGGCGACTCCCACCTCGTGTTACCCGCCGATGGGCGCGAGTACGCAGACATCTACAACGAAGACCTGGTAGCCTTCGAGCGTATGATCCACTACGGACTCGCCGCTATGATGGTGGCGCATGTGGTGTACCCGCGGGTGGATTCGCAAGCGGCGAGCTTTTCCCGGTTATGGATTCAGCGCGAGCTGCGGGGCCGATTGGGGTTCCAGGGGGTCGTCTTTAGCGATGACCTGTCCATGGCCGGGGCCAAAACCGCCGGCAACGCACCAGAGCGGGCCCGCGCGGCACTAACCGCCGGGTGCGACATGATCATCGTATGCCACGACGTCGCCGCCACCGAGCAGATCCTGGGCGGGCTGGAGCCCCAGGACGATCCAACCTCACACCTGCGCCTCATTCGCATGCACGGCCAGCAGGCCCCCGGCCGCACGCAACTGGCGGCCGATGAGCGCCACCAGCAGGCGGTGCGTATGATTGCCAGCATCGTCTAGGCCGGCGAGCGCGCTCTACGGATCCACCGAGTACCGCAAATCGCGGCGTAGTACAGGTGTCTTAACAGGCTTTTGCAGGCTGGCTCCGGCACGATACAATACGCTCACACGGCAGTGCGGACCGGCGGGCACCGGGATGCCGGACATTAAATTCTCTGACGGGGGAACGAGTGTGGATTTAATCCGGTCCAAGAAGCTGAAACTGGAGAGCTTCAACAACCTCACTAAAACGCTGAGCTTCAATATCTACGATATCTGTTACGCCAAGACCGAGGCAGAGCAGAAAGAATACATAGCCTACATCGATGATGCGTACAAGGCCGAGCGGCTCACCGCCATTCTCACCGAGGTCTCGAACATCATCGGCGCGGAGATACTGAATATCGCCCACCAGGACTACGAGCCGGCGGGTGCCAGCGTCACCATGTTAATCGCGGAGCTGCCGGTCTCAGGGCTGACACAGCGCGGCCACGCGCTTGACCCGTTACCCGATGCCGTGGTCGCTCACCTGGACAAGAGCCACATCACCGTTCACACGTATCCCGAGAAACACCCCGACAACGGCATCAGCACCTTTCGCGTCGACATCGATGTGGCCACGTGCGGCGAAATATCACCACTGCGAGCGCTCAATCACCTTATTAACAGCTTCGAATCCGATATTGTCATTTCCGACTACCGTGTTCGTGGCTTCACCCGGAATATAAAAGGTG
>VRUB01000153.1 GCA_019456345.1 Nitrospira sp.
GGCGCAGGCGCAGATGGCTTTGGGAACTTTGGCCGAAACCAAAGTTCCTCGTCTGCCGGGACGAGACCCGGCTAATACATTGTCGCCGGTAGGCGACCCAATAAAAACTAAAGGTACTTAATGGCGAAGTAGTTGATCAGCAAGTGCATGGTGTTGTCGGTGGCAATGACGAGCCACACCGACATATAAGGCGGTGTGTTTTCGGAGTAGCCGGTGTAGGTGCGGTAGTCGCGCCAGTGTCCAAGATCACCGGCCATATTCTTGACCATGGCCACGTAATGCGCCAGGCGGTAGCGGTCGATCACCGCATGCGTGCCGCAGATGATACCCAAGGCCCACGGCGAGAGCGTGAGCAAGGTGAACGGCAGCGTATAGACAATGGCGTGCAACAGCGCGACGGGCCACGATCGGATCTTGTGCTCAGCCATGTGGCTGGTCTGCAGGATATAGTCCCCGACCAGATGTGCCAGCAATTGCTCCATTATTCGTGCCCGTTCGCGGCGGCGCTGCCCGGCCGCACCGTTTTCGGCCTCCGCGTGGCCTCCCTAACCTAAGTATGAACGAGAATCGATTAGCGTGGTAGGGGCGCAGACCGGCGGCCGCATGTAGATAGCTGGTGAGAAATGCAGGCTAGAACTTAGCGTATGACCTTGAGCTTCTGACCCGGGGTAGGCTCGCCGCTGGGGTATTTGTCGTTGATGATGCGCAGGATCCGCGTGGGATAGTTGGGGACCGGCGAACCCTTCGCAAGGCCGGCAAAGGTCGTGCCCGCGCTCGCCGTCACGATCTCGATCCTGAGGCCCTCGGCCAGTTTTTGCTCGGTCGCGGTGAGGGCGTGGAAGCTGCGTGCGCTGCTGAGAAACTTCGGGTCCGCAGCACTAAAGGCGGCGTCGGTTTTGCCGGTGCCATAGAATATATAGGCCTTATCGCCGAAGAAGATCACACTCACCCGGGTGTCGCGACGGCCGAAGGACCAGGTAACCCGGGCAATCGCCGTGTAGCCCTGCAGCCCGTTGATGTTCAGCGGACCGTCCTTGGTGAGATCCTTCAGCTTCAGGCGCTTGAGCATGAACTCGCGCGGTGTCACGCGCCGGTTAATATCCTCCAGTATTACCCGCAACACCCCTTCGTTGTCACGGCTGACGGCCACCAGCTCGTTCGGCCGGTTTTCGATGCGCCAGTTAGCAGGAACCTCGAGCGCAAAACCAAGGTCCTTGTGATAGAACTTGTTGCCGTAGCGCACGCCTTCTTTCACGCTGTCTCCGAAGACCACACCGTCCAGATGTTCCAGGAACTCGCCGCGGCCAACGCGGGGATTGGGTGTCTTGAGCTCGCGCGCATCGTCTATGATCTCTTGCAACCGTTTGTCATTGCTCGGGTGCGTTGCGAACAGCCCGTGGTAGACGCGCGGCTCACGGCCCTCGAGCTTGGCGCGCTCGATCTCGAACTCCTCCTGGGTCTTCAGGATCTCGAGCACTTCGATCATGGCCTGCGGATCGTAGCCCGCCAACGCCAGGTACTGCGCCCCCAGCTCATCCGACTGCAGCTCGTACTTGCGGCCATAGCCCGACAGGATCGCGGCATTGAGCGTGCTGACCAGGCTGGCTACTCCCTGGCCCGCCAGCTCCGGAACGAAGATCGAACCTAGAATGTAGCCGAGCCGGGCCGCTGTGGCGGTGGTGTACTGCTTCACGGCATGGCGCGCGGTGACATGACCGACCTCATGGCCCAGCACCGCCGCCAGCTCGGCCTCGGAGTTCAGGTAGGTCAGGATCCCGCGGGTGATATAGATATAGCCACCGGGAAGTGCGAATGCGTTCACGTCCGGTGAGTCCAGCACCGTAAAGCGGTAGAACAGCTCGGGCCGGTGACTGAGTCCGGCAAGCTTCTCGCCGATCTGCTGCACGTAGGCCTGAAGCTCGGGGTCGTCGTAGACGCCGTACTGCTTGCGGATCTCCGAATCCACCTTGCGTCCGATTTCGATCTCCTTCTCCTCGGACATGAAGGCGGCTTCCTTCTTGCCGCTCACGGGGTTGGTGGCACACCCCGCCAGTGCGAACAACAGCACTACCGAAATCAGGGTTAGACGCTGGAACATAGGCATCACCGGATTGGATCGCAGGTACTGCGTTAATATACCAGACCCAGCATCGCGGGATGGCCTGCGCGAATCCGCAGGGAATCCTGGTAGCGGGTAACCCAGCCCCTTACCGTGATCTCCCGGCCCACGAGGTCTTCCGGACTTTCCCGGAAATAGGCCCAGTCACCGCGGGGCACCATCACGCTCAGGCTTGGCGACAGCTCGAGATAGATGTACTTGCGGCTGCGCCGGATCTTGCGGATGCGGCCATGCACGAATCGGAAGCCACGGTCCTTGGCCTGCAGCTGCGCGGCGGCGATCGGTGTGTAGTACGGGTGCCCCCAGATACCCAGATGATTGGCGCGCGCGCGGCGCTCGGCACCCTGATAGCGTTTGAGCTGGCCAATGTTCGGCGGGATCGCGACCACGGCGGCCAGCCCCCGGGCCAGCAGCAACTCCTGCACGTTGCGCCCGTCGGGCAGCCACAGGTGGGCAAGCGTGCGCCCGTAGCGATCGTGCCTTTCCGGGCCGAGCTCGAGCCGCACGCCTTTGCCGGCTACCAACTCGCGCAGGTACGTTTGCGCGGCCCGCGCCAACGGTTGATCCACGCTGCCGCGTTTGCGTTTTCCCGTCTCCGGCGCGTTGATCCCGATCAGCCGGACATGGCGCCGATCGCTCAGGATCACCGTATCCCCGTCCACGACATCGGCCACGCGGACCGCTTGCGTGGTTGCGCGGCCGGCAGCGCCACTCTCGTTCCACGCCGTGAGCGACGCCAGCGCCAACACGCAGAAAAACAAAAGGGCGCCTGTGCACGGCGCCCCTTGCGATCGGCTCACCGCCACGGATTACTTCTTGAGGCCGTACTTCTGGCGAAATTTCTCGACGCGCCCGGCGGTGTCCACCATCTTCTGCTTGCCGGTGTAGAACGGGTGGCACGCCGCGCACACCTCTATCTGCAGGTCATGGCCCACGGTCGATCGTGTGGTGAACGAGTTACCACACGAGCAAGTGACTTTAATCTCTTTGTACTCGGGATGGATGTCGGCTTTCATGCTGCCAACCTCTTGCAGTTCGTCCGCCTATAACGTTGGCGATTCAAAGGCGGCGTAGTCTAAGCAAAATCTGCTGGCGCAGCAAGGGTGAGCGCGCTTAACGCTTCATCGATTCGAAAAACTCGGCGTTGCTCTTGGTTGCCCGCAGCTTGCTGAGGAGGAACTCGGAAGCCTCGAGCTCGTCCATCTGATTCAGCAGCTTGCGCAGGATCCAGATCTTTTGCAATTCGGCGGGCTCGATCAACAGCTCCTCGCGGCGGGTCCCCGACCTGTTGATGTTGATGGCCGGGTACGTGCGCCGCTCGGCCAGGCGCCGATCGAGGTGGATCTCGAGATTACCGGTACCCTTGAACTCCTCGTAGATCACATCGTCCATCTTGGACCCGGTCTCGATCAAGGCGGTTGCCAAAATGGTGAGACTGCCGCCTTCCTCCATGTTGCGCGCCGCGCCGAAAAACCGCTTCGGGCCCTTCAAGGCGTTGGCGTCGATGCCGCCGGTGAGCACCTTGCCCGAGGCCGGGGCCACGGTATTGAAAGCGCGCGCCAGCCGCGTGATCGAATCCAGCAGTATGATCACGTCGCGTTTGTGTTCCACCATACGCTTGGCCTTTTCGATCATCATCTCCGCCACCTGCACGTGACGGGAAGCGGCCTCGTCAAAGGTCGAGGAAATGACCTCGCCGCGGACCGAGCGCTGCATCTCCGTTACCTCTTCGGGGCGCTCGTCGATCAGCAGCACCATGAGGATGCAATCGGGATGATTGGCGGTAATCGCGTGGGCGATGTTCTGCAGCATCACGGTCTTACCGGTCTTGGGCGAGGACACCAACAGCCCGCGCTGGCCCTTGCCAACAGGCGCGATCATGTCAATCACGCGCGAGGTCAGGTTTTCCGCTGACTCGTTGTCGCGCTCCAGGCGCAGGGTCTCGTCGGGGTGAAGCGGCGTGAGGTTCTCGAACAGGATCTTGTTCTTAGCCTCATCCGGTGTCTGCTCGTTGATCTCCTCGACGCGCAGCAAGGCGAAGTAGCGCTCGGACTCCTTGGGGGGCCGGATATTGCCCTTCACGGTGTCACCGGTGCGCAAGTTGAAACGGCGTATCTGGCTTGGGCTGACGTAAATGTCGTCCGGCCCGGCCAGGTAGGAGGCGTCTGCCGAGCGCAGGAAACCGAAGCCATCCTGCAGGGTCTCGACAACGCCCTCGCCAATAATGTCTTCGCCCTTTTTAGCCTGGGCCTTCAAAATGGCAAAAATCAGGTCCTGCCTGCGCATCCGGCTCCCGCTCTCGAGGTCCATAGCTGCTGCTATGTCTACCAGTTCGGCGGCCGGTTTTTTCTTCAGCTCATGAAGGTTTAACATATTTGGAAAAGTATCCCGTTACAGATACGCTGACGGGCGGTGCCCTGTTGGACTTCTGGGATCGGAAAGGGGTCTGCTTAGCTGAGAGAATTAAGACGCTAATTAGGAAAATTATTCAGCTCTTCAACCTACCCTAGCACCTGCCTGCGGTGCCGTCCAGTCCGATATTGGTTTAGCCAGGCGCTCTAAAGATTGCCGTCAATAAAAGCCGATAGCTGCGATTTCGACACGGCCCCCACCTTGGTGGCTTCGACATTACCATCCTTGAATAACATCAGTGTCGGGATTCCGCGAATGCCATACTTCGGCGGTGTGTCCGGATTTTCATCGATGTTCAGCTTTGCAACCTTGAGCTTACCT
>VRUB01000020.1 GCA_019456345.1 Nitrospira sp.
TACACCGTGACGTAGGCGAGAAACCCGCTCCAGCCGCTTTTTAACGAACCGACGAAATCGGTGTCCGAACTCTCGAACTCAAGGTCCAAATCGAAGCGGTTGATGCCGAAGCCGAAGCCCACGTTCTTGAAGGTGTGGTGCTCCAGGGCGCTGCGGAGGTCGGTCAGGCCGCCCTCGAAGTTACCGATGTTAAGATAGAAGAAATCCACCGAGTTCGTCCAGCGCCAGCGTGGGCTGATGTTGTAATTGAGAATGATCCGCGCCACCGGCAGCGGCGCCGTGAACTCGGAAACGGCGGTCTTGTTGGCGGGGTCGTTCACATCCTGGAGCTCGAGCTCGATATTGGAGATGTGCAGCCCGGCACCGACGCCAAGCTCGATTTTCTCGCTATTGAGGAAGCTGAAGGTGTAGGCGAGCTTTAGTATATCGGTGTCGAACTGGGTGACCAAGGGGTCGCCGATGTCAAAACTGGGGAACTCGGGGGGCAGGTCGATGGGGATGTCAAGCGCGTCGGTGCGCCCGTCGCGCTCGTACTTGAAGTAGGTCCAATCTGCGCGCGAGCGCTTGCTGAAGCGCCAGTACCCATCGATGCGCCCGGCCGTTTCGCGGTCCCCCACGTTCAGGTTACGGCTGAAATCGAGGCCCACGCCCACGCTCGCCGGACCGCCGGCGGCACGCACGCCAAGCGTGGTGTTGGCGTTGGTGATGAAAAACGCACCGACATTGACGTTCCAACGATCGGGCAGATCCCATTTCGACGACACCTTCGCGGCAACCGCGGACACGGGCACGGTGGCGGCAAGCAGGGTGAACAGACAAGTGGCCAGGGTCTTTTTCATGAGGTCTCCTCCGTCGTTCTTGTCGTATTGGTTACAGGCCTGGTGGCAGGACTATAACGCACATCTCCCGGTTGGCGCTACTGTATGGCGCTACTTTATTAGCCATCGAAAGACCGGATTAGCCATAGAAAGACCGGGCGCTGCTTGACACAGAGCGCGCACCCGCCGGCCTCCTGCCCCTTGGACCCCCCAAAGGCCCAAGGGGTCAGGTCTTGCTTTTAGTAGTTTAATCACGTACGGTGCCTTACATGGCCCGCCCGCTTCGCATCGAGTACGAAGGCGCGTGGTATCACGTGATGAATCGTGGGGCGGGGCGGCGCAGAATTTTCAAGACAGACACAGAACGCCGGATCTTCCTCGCCTTGCTGGGCGAGTTGAACGAGACGTTTGGTGTAGGGATCCACGCCTACTGTCTAATGCCGAATCACTATCATCTGCTACTGGAAACGCCGCGCGCCAATCTCAGTCTTGCGATGCGACACCTCAGCGGCGTGTACACGCAAAGGATGAACCGCCGGGCGAGCACCGATGGGCCACTGTTTCGGGGGCGTTTCAAGGCGATACTGGTTGATGCCGACTCCTACCTGGCTCAGCTGAGTCGCTATATTCATCTAAATCCGCTCGAAGCACGATTGGTACGACATCCCGGAAATTATCCCTGGTCTAGCTATCGGGCATACCTGGGCCGTGTCCAGCCGCCGGACTGGCTTACGTTACAAGCGGTGCTTGCGCTCTTTGGAAAACGAGGCGCATGGCGGCGGTATCAGGAATTTATTGAATCGGGTGTGGACGAAGAACTGCAAACATTTTATAAAAGCAACCGCCTGGCCCCGGTATTGGGAAACGATGCATTTCGCCAACGTATCGCAAAGCAGCGCATCAGAGAACCTCGTGCCGCGGAGGTTCCAGACGTCCGGTATGTTGCAACTCCACCGAGCATTGCCCACATTGTTAAAACCACTGCCGAGGCATTCAAAACCCCAATTGAGCAGGTCTACACAGAGTATCGCGGGCGTGGTCAACGAAACGTGGCTCGAACCATCGCAATTGGTCTCAGCCGAGGTCTCACCGGTAAGCCGTTACGTCGCATTGCGGATGCGTTTGGTATGAGTCATTATGCGAGTGTCTCCGCTGCACTGCGGCGTTATAAAGGTTTGATCGTCGAAGATCAGAGGCTTGCGCGGAAGGTTGAGCGGATCAAGAAGCGCTTAGTCCAGTAAGAAAACTATTAAAAGCAAGACCTGACCCCTCGCGCCCCCGCCTAAGGAGCTCGTCCATGGCTTATCAGCCTATTGAAGACTACGGAATCATCGGAAACATGCACACCGCTGCGTTGGTCGGGCTCAATGGCTCCATAGACTGGTTCTGTTGCCCGCGCTTCGACTCGCCCAGCGTGTTTGCCGCCATGCTCGACGACAAGAAGGGCGGGTTTTTCAGGATCGCGCCGGTGGGAGACAGGATTACCCACAAGCAGCTTTACTGGCCGGGTACCAATGTTTTGATTACGCGTTTCCTGTCTACCGACGGCGTGGGCGAGATCACCGATTACATGCCGGTAGGCGAGCGCGCCAAAGAAGATGGATACCATCGTCTGATACGCCGCATCAACGTCGTGCGCGGCACTATGCGGTTTCGCATCGAATGCCGGCCGGCCTTTAACTATGCGCGCGATGAGCATGAAACCAAGCTCGGCCCGGAAGGTGCGGCCTTTCACTCACCCGGCCTCAGTCTGGGGCTCACTTCTTCCGTCCCGCTGAAGCAGGAGGGGAGCGGAGTGGTTGCGGAAGTCACGCTGCATGAAGGTGAGACCACACGTTTCGTGTTGCAGCGGATTCCGGCTGGGGAGCAGTGTGGTTTTTCTCTGTCCGAGGCCGAAGCTCTCGAGCTTTTCAAGGACACTGTGGACTACTGGATCCGCTGGCTGTCGCATGGCACCTACACCGGTCGCTGGCGCGAGATGGTGCAGCGCTCGGCGCTGGCGTTGAAGCTGCTGACGTACGAGCCCACTGGTGCCATCGTCGCGGCTCCCACCTGCAGCCTGCCGGAGGGAATCGGGGGCGAGCGCAACTGGGACTACCGTTACACCTGGATCCGGGATGCCGCGTTCACGGTGTACGGACTTCTACGCATCGGATTCACCGAGGAGGCCGGTAAGTTCATGGACTGGATAGAGGCGCGCTGTCACGAGCTCGAGTCCGACGGACATTTGCAGATCATGTATGGCATTGATGGGCGCCATACACTTACGGAAGAGACGCTGGATCATCTCGATGGGTACCGGGGCTCGCGCCCGGTGAGAATTGGCAATGACGCCTACGGTCAGCTCCAGCTGGATATTTATGGTGAGCTGATGGACGCGGTGTATCTGTCAAACAAGTACAGGAGCCCCATCTCTTATGATCTGTGGTACGAGCTCAGGCGAATCACAAACTGGGTGTGTGACAACTGGCAGCGCAAGGACGAAGGGATCTGGGAAGTTCGAGGCGCACCGCAACACTTCGTGTACTCGAAGCTCATGACCTGGGTGGCGGTGGATCGTGCGCTGCGCCTGGCTGACAAGCGCTCGTTTCCGGCCGATCGCGAGCGCTGGTCAAAGGTCCGGGATCAGATGTACGAGGAAATTATGGTCAAGGGATGGAACGCCAAGCGCCAGACCTTTGTGCAGCATTACGGAAGCGAGTCACTCGACGCCGCCAATCTGACTATGCCGCTCATATTTTTCCTATCTCCCACCGATTCGCGCATGCTCAAAACACTGGACGCGACTTGCCGCCCGCCGCACAAGGGGGGGCTGGTCTCTAATAGCCTGGTCTATCGGTACAACGTGGAGCACACAGACGATGGTCTGGCGGGCGAGGAAGGGACGTTCAACATCTGCACATTCTGGTTGGTCGAGGCACTCACCCGGGCGGGGCGTACCGATCGAAAGCGGCTCGTTACGGCGCGGCTGATGTACGAGCGTATGCTAGGCTACGCGAACCATCTGGGACTGTATGCCGAGGAGACCGGCCCCCGTGGCGAGGCGTTGGGCAATTTCCCGCAGGCGTTTACTCATCTTGGCTTGATCAGCGCTGCCTACAATCTCGACCGCGCGCTCGGTTAACAAGGGCTGTGAGCTTTTCCTGCCGGAGTCTCCCGCCGGGGCCACTTGATTTGGCCTAGGAGAGGAGAAGGTTATGTCTTCATCCATTTCAAATGTTCCTTACCTCACTACCGATCAGATGATCGAGGTGGATCGCGCCATGATCGAGGATTTCAAGATCGAGCTGATCCAGATGATGGAAAACGCGGGCCGGAATCTGGCTCATTTCGCGCGCCAGCGTTTTCTGAAAGGCGACCCGGTGGGAAAGCGGATCGTAGTGCTCTGCGGCACCGGCGGTAATGGTGGCGGCGCGCTAGTGGCAGCGCGACGTCTGCACAACTGGGGCGCCAAAGTTCGCGTTTTCAGCACGCGGCCGTTGCAAGCTTATGCGCCGGTTCCCGCGCATCAACTCGATATTTTGCAGCGGATGAAAGTGCCGACCGCGGAAGCCGGCAACGTTACTCGAGAAAAAACGCCCGATCTGATCCTGGACGGTGTCGTTGGCTACAGCCTGAAAGGGGCGCCGCGTGGCGCGGCCGCCGACCTGATTCGCTGGGCCAACGCCCAGTCGGCTCCGATTCTTGCGCTCGACGCCCCCTCCGGTGTCGATACCACGACCGGTACGGTGTTCGACCCGGCCATCCGTGCGACCGCGACCATGACGCTGGCGCTGCCTAAGGAGGGACTGCGTGCGCCGGGCGTGGAAGAATACGTCGGCGAGCTGTATCTCGCCGACATCAGTGTGCCGCCTGGTCTCTACGCCGAAGCGGTTCTGGGGCTGACGGTGGGGCCGTTGTTTGCGCGCGAGGACGTGATTCGTTTACGTTAGAAGCGACCCCCACATGTCATTTTTTTGAGACTACATGCACGTGAACCCCAGCATCCCGTCGTTCACCAAACTTCTGTGGTTTGGGGGCGAGGAACCGGGCACTCTGTGGGCGCAGGCAGGAAATTCCTGCGCTTGACAGGCCGACGGTAATCCTGGTTTACACGGCCGGGCCGTGCGGGCGCTCCCGATGCTGGGTCCAAGTGGTGCCGTAAGTATTGACCGCGCGATGGTGCCGGAAACACGCACAACTCATTGAGGGCCGATCGTTGCCCACTTGTGCGTCAGGCGGCTTCGCCGGTTCCGTGGAAAAATAGAACCATGCGACGTGGAATCCGGAAAACGCGATTGAAGAGGTTTGGCCTTGCGCTTGGCGGCGGCGGCGCTAAAGGGCTGTGTCACCTCGCCTTCATCAAGGCGCTGGATGAGATGGGCCTGAGACCCGCGATCATCGCTGGCACCAGTATCGGGGCCATCATGGGGGGCTTTTATGCTTCGGGAATGTCCGGGGCGGAGATGGAAGCGCTACTCAAAGCGAATCTTCACGACATCAACCGCATGATGGACATCAGCCTTTTCAGGCGATCCGGAATAAAGCGCGGCAAGGCGGCGGAGGAACTGTTTTATCGACACATCCCGGCAAGCCGATTCGAGGATCTGGAGATACCGCTGAAGGTGGTGGCTACGGATTTCTGGGACCGCCGGGAAGTTATCTTTGATTCCGGTGTACTGATTCCCGCGATCCGCGCCAGCATAGCGATGGCAGGCGTATTCGAACCGGTGACGTTGAATGGCACAGTGCTGGTGGATGGAGGCGGTGTCAATCCGTTGCCGTATGACATTATTCAAAATGACTGCGACATAACGGTTGCCATCGATGTGTCCGGCGAGAAAACCCCGCCGGCGAAGGACGCGGTCCCCAGCGTCATCGAGAACCTGCTTACGACCTACACCATCATGCAGTCCTCGATCGTGAAGACCAAGCTCAACTTCGCGCCTCCCGATATTTATATAAAACCAGCACTGACGAATATCCGCGCGACGGAGTTCCATCGGTATGACGAAATCATGGAGGGCGTGCGCGACGACGTCGCCGTACTCAAGGATGAGCTCGAGAGGAGCTTGAAAAAACGGCGTTGGTTTTTCTGAAGCGGCTTCGACTCTTGGAAATTCCCCCTGGTTGATCTTATTTAGCCGAGCGCTGTTTGGATCGAAGGAGCACCGGGGGTGGCTGCGAGCAGGCGCAGTAATGCCTCGGACGTGGCAACCAAATCTCGGGTCACCGGATGCTCCGATTGACGTGGGTTGTGAGCGTGGAGCCCGGTGTCGGCCGTGGGTGTGATGATAGCGCGTCTCATTTCCGGCAGGCCTCGACAATTATGGCTTGGCGGCGCGGCCCTAATCAGGGAAAATGCAAACTAACGATAACTGTTATAGATACTGGAGATCCAATGAGCGAACAACCGAATTACGTGCTTGCGTGCAATAAAATTGGTGTCGTGATGTACCCCGACAATCAGGCTGTTGGTCTCGAGGTTATCGATCCGGCGCAGCAAAGACTGTTTATCTCGCTACGCGGAAGCGTGCTAGCGGAACTGGCCAAAAAGCTACAGCAATTCGCTGACGAGCATCCGGAGGTGCTGAGCTGGGAGCCGACGCAAATGCAAGACTAGCCGGACGGCGGAGCGTTCAGCTTCCGGCTGTGTCAGTATCCGCCCCAAGGCACGCGCCGCCAGCGCGAGAGCCCAATATCTCCCAAACCCTAGGCCGCTTCGGCCGTGTCGGCGCGAAAGCCCTCGGCAATGTGCGTGGCGAGGCAGTCGATCACCGTTGAGCGCGTCCTCGGCGCGCGCTGAAGCGTAATGTTTGCTATGGGAAGCTGTGGGAAGCCTTCGTCGGCGCTCAGTACGCGAACGCCGGCAGGAACAATGCTGCAGGCAATTGCCGTGACCGCAAGCCCAGCCGACACCGCCGCATGAATACCGGTGAGGCTGGGGCTTGAATACGCGACCCGATAGCTTCGCCCAGCCTCATCCAGCAATTTCATTACCGAATCCCGCACGAAGCAGCCCTTCTGAAACAGGGCCAACGGCAGTGGATCTTCCTCATGGGCGAAATGACGTTCCGAGGTTGCCCAGACGACCGGCTCGCGACGCAACACCTCGCCGGTTTCCTCACCGGGCCCACAGGTAATGAGACCCAGGTCGAGACGCCGGCTCTGGAGATGGCGCGTCAGCTTGTGGCTGGGCTCGCACTGCACGTCGACCTGAACCCGCGGATACGCCTGGGCGAACCGGGTCAGAATGCCCGGCAGGAATCGCATGACGTAGTCGTCGGGAATTCCGATGCGCACTGTGCCCACGAGATCCGGGCGGGTCAGGGTGGCGACCGCCTCCTCGTGGAGCTTCAGAATCCGCCGCGCATAGCCCAGCAGCGCCTCGCCCTCCGCTGTAAGCGCGACCGTTCGGCCCTGACGCTGAAAGACCGGTTTCCCAAGCGTTTCTTCCAGGCGCTTGATCTGCATGCTGACTGCCGACTGCGTGCGGTGTACGAATTCGCCGGCGCGAGTAAAGCTGCCCGAATCCGCGATGGCGACGAACGTACGCAGTAGATCCGTATCGAGGTTGAGAGGCATAAGCAACCACCCCAAGGCATCAAGGAAATTGATCCTTAGTATAAGAACAATTCGTTTCATAAATCAATAGCGATCTCCTATAGTTCCTTCCGTGAGTCACCAGGAGGGAAAAACGATGCACAGCTTCAGCCCGAACAACCGTCTCGACAACGCGTCCGCGGCGCGTGCCGCCGGCGATTTCATGCAATCCTTATGGCGCGCAGTACAGCGGATGGTGGTGACGCTGCTGCGTTGGCAAGAACTCGCCCATGAGCGCCACGCGCTTATGGAGCTCGATGACGGCTTGCTCAAAGACATTGGTCTTAGCCGTGCGGATGCGGTGCGCGAAGCACGCCGACCATTCTGGGACGATCCACTCGCGCAACCGCGCTCGCGGTTGGGCGGGAGCCACGGCCACGCCCAGCCCGAATTGGTTGCCTGCTGTAAGCCGTAGCCATCGCACGACTCGGCGCCAGGCGCGCGCTCGCTCAGCTAAACTCCAGCACCACACACCCGGCCGCGCTGCCTTGCTCGACTAGCGTGTGTGCCTCAGAAATGCGCGCAAGTGGGTAGCGCGCGGCGATGCGGTGCGTGAGCTTGCCTTGTCCGAGGGAGGCGACGATATCCGCTGCGGCCTGGCGCTTCGCCGACTCAGGCATCACGTAGACCAGTACGAAATGCACGGTGACGTCCTTGAACATGAATGGATAAAACGGCAGGCCCGGCTCGGCTACCTGCGTGGATGAGTAAGTCGCGATTACGCCACCGGTGCGAATGATCTTGACGCTGGTCTGCAGATTCGCACCGAACTCGACGTCAATGATGCGGTCCACCCCTGCACCATTTGTGATCTGGTTTACGGTCTCGGCCACGTCATCGCTGCGGTAATTCACGACGGTGTCGGCGCCGGCCTCACGCGCCTGGCGCGCCCGGTCCTCATTGCCGACTGTTGCGATAACCTGGGCGCCGGCCTGCTTCGCCCATTGCACGGCATAGAAACCGACCCGCCCGCCCGCGCCGGTAACGAGCAGGATCTGTCCGGCGACATCGCCATCTGCGAAGACGCAACGGTGCGCGGTCATGGCCGGAATGCCCATGCAAGCGCCGATGCTGAAGTCCACGTTGTCGGGAAGATGCACGACGCGTGCGATCGGCAGGGTCACGTACTCGGCGGCGGTGCCGAAGCGGCGCTGGAACTGCGCCTGATATACCCATACGCGTTCGCCGATGCGCGACTTCGGAACGCCCGCACCCACTGTGTAAATAACCCCCGCGCCATCGCTGTGTGGAATCACCGGTCCCTGTTCGATGGGGGCAGGTTGTAACCCGGCGCGTTTTTTCACATCGGACGGATTGACGGCCGATGCGTGCAGCCGGACTCGAACTTCACCATGTCCCGGATCGGGTGTTTCCAGCTCACCAACCTTTAACACTTCGGCGGCAGGCCCGTAGTTCTCAAACCAAGCAGCTTTCATCGCCAAGATCCTCTGGGATTAACCGGTCATTCGAACGATTTTACCCGTATTTCCGCGTTCGGTGACCACAAAGGGGTCGCCATCAGTATTTTTTGAATTATTTTTTTCGGCGTCTTCCGCGCCTCAGCGTTCTTTGCGTCTTTTGCCAGGGCGTGTCGGCTACTCCATGGATCGCTCGATGCGCCCAAACCACAGCCCCAATGTCAGGGCGCGCATGACCATGAAGATCATCAGCGACAGCCACAGCCCATGGTTTCCCCATAGGGGTATTAGTTGCCAGGTCGCAATGAGGTAAACGAGCAGCGACAGCAGCATGCCGTTACGCATTTCCACCGGCCGCGTCGTACCTATGAAGATGCCGTCGAGCTGATAGCTCCACACCGACACAATCGGAGAAAGCAGTACCCAGGGGAGGTAGCGGACCGCTTCGAGCCGTACGGATTCGATGCCCGTAATTATGCCAATAATAGTGGTGCCCAGCGTCGCGTAGAGCAGGGTGTAAACTCCAGCCACCACCAGCGCCCACAGGGTCGTGACCCTGACCGCCGCACGGAAGGCACTTCGATTGCGGGCGCCGTAGGCGCCACCGGCGAGTGCCTCGACGGCATGGGCAAAGCCATCGAGGCCGTAGGCCAGGAAGTATTGCAAGTGCATCAGAATGGCGTTGGCCGCGAGCGTAATCTCACCGAGCTTGGTACCCTGGGCGGTGAAGTAGAAAAACGCAAAGATCAGACAAAGCGTGCGCACAAAGATGTTGAAGTTGACGTGCAGCAGTGCTTTTAGCCGCGGCATGTACAAGATATGAGACCAGTTCCACTCCCCCCCGATGCGCTTGAGATACCGGCCCACTATCACGAGCCCGACTGCGAGTGCGAGGTATTCACTCAATAACGAGGCAATGGCGACGCCTTCCACACCCCAACCTAGCGCGAGCACGAATATCAGATCCAGCAGCACATTGGTGGCATTGAGCACAAGTTGGATCGTTAATGCTGCACGCGTGTTCTGAATTCCGATCAGGCATCCCAGCACGGCATAATTTGCCAGCGCCGCCGGGGCGCTCCAGACCCGAATAACGTAATAGCTGTTAGCCAAGGACTCGAGCGGCGCGCTACCCTCGAACGCCCAGAATACGAGCAGGCCGATGGGACCACGCAACGCGATCACGGCCAGGCCGAACCCGGCGGCAAGCAGCAAGGCGCGCGCCAGCGTGGAGCGCACCTCGGTTGGGTCGTCTGCGCCATAGGCCTGAGCGACGAATCCGGTGGTGCCCATGCGCAGGAAGCCGAAACCCCAGAAAAGGAAATTAAAAATGATTGCGCCCAGCGCTACGGCCCCAATAAATATGGGATCTGGGAGGTGGCCCACCACTGCGGTATCGACGGCACCGACCAGCGGCACCGACATGTTGGATAGAATGATCGGCCCGGCCAGCTTCCACACGCGGCGGTGCCACTCACGCGTCGAGGTCGGCAGAGCGGTGCTAGATTTGTCCAAGGAGGTTTCGGGAGATTATCGTTTTAGTGGAAATCAGTACCGCGTAGCGAGTTGCTAGTAGCGATGGAAAAAGGACAGTGTTGGGAATCGCTAGCCACTCGCTACCCGTCACTAGCTGATGCATCAAGTACGTAGCTCTGCTTGATGCATGCTTACAAACTCGGCCAGGCTTGCGACCTCGAAATCCGGTTGGATATTCTCCGTTACGATCGCCGTGGCCCCCGAACCCGTCTTGTGTTTGCGCCGATTGATCCACATCGTGGTGAGTCCAGCGGCTATGGCCGGTACTATGTCGTGATACAGGCTTTGCGCTGTGTGCAGGATCTTTCCCTTGGAAACACCCATTTGCGCGAGCTGATTTATCATATACTCGAAATTTCTTGGATCCGGCTTGTAGGTTCCTACATCCTGTGCCGTGATGATCTTATCGAACTTGACCTCGAGCTTTTCATTGCTCCGCGCAAACGAGTCGCGATCGACATTCGAGATAATGACGAGTTTGTAATGTTTCTTCAGATATTGCAGGGATGTGGCACTGTCGTTGAACGCGGGCCAGCGCTCTATGGATTTCCCGAACGCGATCGCGCTTTCCTCATTCTCGGGAATTTTCCAGCGTAACGTGAGTTCCCGAAAGATGGAAGCCAGTATGTCGGGGTAAAGCTTTCCCGGCATCGCGGCCTGGTGCTTCGCTTCGAGCTCGGCAAATGTTTCCAGCAACTCGTCGTCGCTGAGCGCAAGGCCATGTTGTACCGCCCAGGGCCGGATTTCGTTGACGATCCCGCGCTCCCAGTCGATTAACGTCCCATAGCAATCAAAGGTCAATACCTCGAAATCTTGGAGTTTCACGCTACTTTCCTTTTTTTGATGGGTAAGCCTGACCGCATCTCCTGAACGTCAGCCCAACGCCGGTCCATGCATGCGCCGGCAGCTGTACCGTGGATGTCCGGCCGCATTACTGGCGCAGGCCCGAGAGGATTTCCACGTAGTCCGGCTCGTCGGGAGAAAGGTAACCACGGCGGACCAGAAAATCGATAATGACCAGACTGCAGTTGAACTTGAACTCGGTCGTGTTGGCCACGATGTCCATTACGCGGTCGATGGGCCAGAGGTAGAACGCCTCGACCTCGCCGTCCACCGCCCGGGGCTCGAAGTCCGATGGCAGCTCGAGATCGCACACGAACTGCACATCGGGCTTGAGGCCCTCGCGTACCTCCTTGCAGTAGGAGATGGCGCTGGTAAACGTGGCCCTTGCCGCGATCTCGGGAGGGATGCCCGCCTCCTCGCCACACTCCTTAATAAGGTTGTCGCGTAACGATATGCCTATAGGGAGCCCGCCGGCAACCATATTGTCGAGCATGCCCGGAAAAGTCGGTTTATCGCAGGTTCGCCGCGCGATCCACATTTTTATGTCGTTACCGTCTCGGATGAATCCGTTCATATGCACGCCGTACGCGCGGATACCCAGCGACGGGAACGCCGCGCGCTCCATCTGCAAAAGCGGTGGCATCCCGAACGAGGTTGCGACCGGACATGGTTCGTTCCGCCACGCCGGGATGGCACCAGCATCACGCAGCTCCTCGAGTACGGGCGCTACAGCGGCCGAGCGTGCTTCGAAGGAATCAAAGCGCGGGCTCAGGGCTACGGCTTTTTCCTCGACATCAAATACGTCGGGGTATTGTGCGAGCCGCGTGGCCATGGCGTGCTGAACCCAGCCGACCCTGTGTCCCGCTACATAGAGGGGCCGAAACTTAGCGAGGTCGTGGTGGTTGCACTCGCGGATTCGATCAAGGAAGCTCATGAGTCCGTGATCCGTAAGACTTGCTGCTTACGACTCACGAGTAAATCGCAAAGCGCCGACACAGTTGACTCACTTGCTCACGAACGGCACGCTCCAGGGCTTCGTTACCGTGCGGATTCGCGGCAAGCCCGTCAAGCACATCGGCGATCCATGCGCCGACCTGACGGAACTCGCTAGGCCCGAACCCCCTTGTGGTGCCGGCCGCTGCCGAGAGGCGCAGGCCCGAGGTGACGGTGGGTGGCTGTGGGTCGCCGGGGATTGCATTTTTGTTGCACGGCAGCCCTGCCGCCTCCAGGCTTGCCGACGCCGCTTTGCCGGTCAGGCCGTTGGAGCGCAAGTCAACGAGCATCAGTGCCGTGTCGGTTCCGCCCGCGACCAGCTTGTAGCTGCGTTCAGTCAACGTGGCTGCAAGTACGCGTGCATTGTCCACGACGTGACGAGCGTATTCGCGGAACTCCGGTCGCAACGCCTCATGCAGGCAAACGGCCTTCGCCGCTATCGCGTGCAACATCGGGCTTCCCTGAAGACCCGGGAACAGTGCGGAATCGATCTTTTTTCCGAGCTTCTGGTCGTTGGCGAGAATTAGTCCGCCGCGTGCGCCACGCAGGCTCTTGTAGGTCGTGGTTGTGACAACATCCGCATGGGGCACCGGGCTCGGGTGCACGCCGGCAGCGACAAGCCCCGCGAAATGCGCCATGTCGACCAATAAGAACGCACGCGTGCGGTCGGCGATCTGCCGAAAGCGTGCAAAGTCGATAAACCGGGGATAGGCCGACCCGCCGGCGATGATAAGGCTGGGCCGGTGCTCGACGGCCAATGCCTCGACGGCGTCATAATCGATCAGGCCCGAGCTTTCGGATACGCCATACTGCGCGACGTCGAACCATTTACCGGAGAGGTTGGGTGCGGCGCCGTGGCTCAGGTGCCCTCCGGCCGCGAGCGCCATGCTGAGGATTTTGTCGCCCGGTCGCAGAAAAGCGAGAAAGACCACCTGGTTAGCCTGGCTGCCCGAATGCGGTTGCACGTTTGCATAAGTGCAGCTAAAAAGCTCCTTGGCCCGCTCGATTGCGAGGCCCTCGAGCGCATCGGCGAACTCGGCGCCCCCATGATAGCGTCGCCCGATGTAGCCTTCGACCGTCTTGTTAGTAAGGATCGAGCCTTGCGCTTCGAGCACGGCGCGACTGACCAGGTTCTCAGATGCAATCAGCTCGATCTGATCTTGCTGGCGGTGCAGCTCGTCGGCAACGGCCTGCGCCACTTGCGGGTCAGCATCGGCAAGGGAGGCCGAGAAGTAACCGGGATGGGGCCCTTTCACGCCACCGCTCCCGCGAGCAAGCAGTCGTCCGCGAGCGGTGCTACCGGCGTGAGGTCACGATGGTGTTGGTAATCCGGTCGCTTACGACGGGTAAGTGCATTGGAGGTCGGGTTGACGATAAGCGAAAAAATCCAACGTGGCCACGGTGACATGTTGATCGATGAACTATGCGCCAGGCAGTCTCCGAAGATGAGCACCGTGCCTGGCGGCCCCTTAGCCGACACCAGTCCCCCTACGTCAACCAGGGTCGTGACGGTGTCATTGTCCACCGTCCACAGCGGATAACTGGTGGTTACCACATCGAGACTTGTAGGTGCGGGTCCATGCTTGTGGGAGCCGCGGATGAAGACCAAGGGACCGTTAAACTCATTGACCTCGTCAAGGAACACGTGCAGGTTCAGGGCCAACGGTTTGGGCACGCCGTCTTCACCATGATGGGTGGCGAAGTCGTAGTGCCACTGCCATACCTCGCCCGAGAAGGCCTCCTTAGCGTTCACCTTGACCTGTTGGATGTAGACGTCCTCGCGAAGAATCTGTAAGGCCGGTTCGAGCAATCGCGGATGGCGCACCAGACGGGCAAACATCTCGTTGCGCAGATGCAACGCCATGGCGGTACGCACCAGATCGCTGTCTTTCTCGCGGAAGTTCTCCGGGCATCGCTCGGCGAACAGCGCCGGTAACTGGGCGCGCAGTAGATTTACTTCCTCCGGCGAGAAGAGCCCAGGCAGGACTAGAACGCCGTCCTCCTCGAACCGTTCGAGCTGCCGGTCGCTGAGCCTCAAAACCTTGTCTCCTGAAAATTCGCTAGGACCTGCGTGCTATCAGAGCGATCTCGACGCGCCCGCCGCCAGCGAGTGCGGTAACACCGATGCACGTACGTGCCGGCCGTCTGTCTTCGGGGAAGTAGCCGGCATAGACCCGATTCATCGTGTCATAGTCTTCGGTAAAGTGCGTGAGAAAAACGCGCACCGACACGACATTTTCGAATCCTGCGCCAACGCCTTGCAGCACCGTACGCAGGTTCTGCATCACCTGGTGGGTCTGCGCCTCCGCGCCTTCGGGTATCTTCGCCGGATCGTACTCGACGTGGGTTGCGAGCTGGCCGGTCACGAACAACCAGCCGTCGGCCTCGACCACGTGGCTGTAAGGGGCGACCGGCTGCGGTGCGCCACTAACCATGTGATATATAGGTACACTCATCGCATGTCGCTCCTGGATAGACGTGAAAGGCCGAAATCCGCTCGTCGTCGATGCTGTCCGCGAACTGTTCCAACGCTGCGTGTCGTAAGCTCCCGAGATGTCAGTCTGTACGACTTTTGCATCTTTCTCTCCCCTTGATGGGGGAAGGCCGGGGAGGGGCGAGGCGGATTAATGCGCCATGAAAACCGGCAGATCGGCGGCCGACAAGATGTGTTGAGTGGTGCCACCGAAAATCAGTTGCCGCAGCCTGCTGTGCGTGTAGGCGCCCTTGAGCAGGAGGTCTGCACCCAATGCAGCCGTTTCCTCCAACAACGCCACACCGGTTGTTCTGCCGTTTGGCTGGACCAGCCTGGCTTGCGCTTTGACGCCGTTGCGAACGAGATGATTGGCAACCTGCTCGCCGGTGGGGCCCGGGACCGTGCCACCCTCGACAGTGACGACGACGACCTTCTTCGCGTCCGCCAAGAAGGGCATACCCAACCCAATCGTGCGCGCCGTTTCCGTGCTGCCGTTCCAGGCGACCACGACCGTTTCGCCGAGCTTTTGTGGCGGCTTGGGTGCCGCCACCATGACAGGTCGTCCACTGTCAAACAGGGCTGCTTCGCACATCGCGTTTCGATCGACGGAGGACTGTTCCGTGGCGCACCCGATGACAATGAGATCAAATAACCTGCCGTAGTCACCGACGATCTGCGCCTCCAGGCCCTCTACCTCGCGCCAGCCGGATGACGGTTCGCTCGTGCTGAAGGTGACGTCTTTGAGCGGCACGTTTTTCTCATTCATGAATTCCGTGAAGCGCCGACGGGCATTTTCCGCCTGACGGCGCCCTTCTTCCGCAAGCTGTGCCAAGTACTCACCGGGTATGGTGATTCCTTCCCCCGCAATAATCGGCGGCGGCTGTCGCACAAATAACCCCTCGATGTAGCTACCGAAACGCCTGGCTACCAGGTGCGCCAGCTCAAGCGTGCTGCGGGCGCCCTCGCCGTCTTGAAACGGCAGGAGTATCGTTCTCATCGCTATTGGACCCACCAATCGCTTTTCCAGTTCGACCCCCGGATTGTACTAGGTTCGAACCGAGTCCACTATTGTCATGACCAGTCTATAGGCGCCCTGCACAACTCGACCCCGCGGGGCAAGATAGGTTGAGGAATGATCAACCATGCGCATCAGCGCCAAAAACCTTATCATTCAATAAAACGTATAGGTCCAGCTTATTAGGGTCGATTTTTGCCATCCGTTATAAAGCGTTTCAGACAGAAACTCGCCAGTATGCCGGCGCCCATGCTTGGCGTCGTTTTCATGGTGGCGTCCACCATTGCTTTTGCCGGCATGCACGGTGGCGTACGGTACCTGGCGCTGGAACAGCATTTGCACCCGTTCGAGATCGCGTTTTTTCGAAATTTCTTTGGCCTGCTCGCGCTTGCCCCGTGGTTTATACGCCGCGGTGTGAGACCGTTGCGCACGCAGCGGTTTCGGTTACACGTATGGCGCGCGCTGATCAATGTCGTCGCGATGCTGTTGTTCTTCATGGCGCTTGGCCTGACGCCGATCGTTCAGGTGCAGGCGCTTGGGTTCACGGCGCCGTTGTTTGCGTCGCTGTTGGCGATCGTTTTTCTAGGTGAACGCGTCTTTCTCTGGCGCTGGGGCGCCCTTGTCGTAGGTTTTGTTGGTGCGCTGATCATCATTCGGCCTGGTGTCGGTGCCATCGACGTCGGTTCGCTGTTGGTGCTCGGGTCCGCGGCAACGTGGGCGTGCGCGATCATCATTATCAAGCTGCTTTCCCGCACGGACTCCTCTGTCACGATCACGGCGTATATGGTGTTGTTGATGATACCGATGTCGCTTCTGCCGGCCGTATTTGTCTGGCAATGGCCCAACGGAGAGCAGTTGTTGTGGCTGGGTTTTGTCGGAATATCCGGGACGTTGGCGCAGATGGGCTTGGCGCAGGCGTTCCGGATGGCCGAAGTGACCGTCGTACTGCCACTCGATTTCATGAAGCTCTTGTGGGGCGCCATGATTGGTTATCTGGCCTTTGGTGAAGTTCCCGGCGCGACCATATGGATCGGGGGGTTCACGGTCTTCGCGGCGGCGACCTACATTGCCTATCGTGGTAGTCGCGACAAGGCTGTTGGCCAGGCCCAGGCAGTACCGGAAATGGAAGCGGTACCAGCGCAGATTGCACCGGAACCAACGAGTACGGGCGCCGAGCAGGAAAGTCTGCGGACGGATGTCCCGACTACCCCGGGCAAGGATTGAGCCTGCAGCGGCTTGCGCCAGGTTTTGAGTCAGACGCTGATGATGCCGATTCGATTGCGCTCTATTACGGGCGTGGCGAACCAGGCGACCTGCCGGCCGTCCCAATCAGATGCCGGTGTCAGCGACAGCCGATCTAGCGACAGCGCCATGTCGCTGGTGCCGATCAGACAGGCGCAGGGCGATGGCCCGAATCGGTGCAACCGTTCCCGCAACCAAGCCTGCGGCGCCAGCGGGGCCGCTAGAACGAAGGGCCGGTCCACGAAAATCGCAACCCTCAGCCCCAGCTCAGGCCAATCAGCGTGCACGGGAGACGCCAGATCGTAGAGCTCGCAGAACAGCTCAGCGGCTGTTTCAACCTGATCCACGGCCAGCACGATCAAGGCCACGCCGGTGAGCTCGGTGTTGCGCACGCTCACCGACGGCGAGACGCGATAATCACGCGGCGTGCGGTCCTTGATGATAAATGGCAGCAACGCCCCCGGCCCGTGGTCACCGATAAAAGCCAGATCCCATTCTACGCGTCGGCCATCCGGGCGCAGGCGATGGAGATGGTGGGGGCCGTCGACGGTAACGCCGAGTCGTGCGAGGCGTTGAGCCTCCGCGGCCACGTCCGTGACCTCGAGCGCCCACGCGCATAGGCCACCGTCACCGCTAATATGGGTATGCCACCAAGGCGACGCCTGAGCGGGCGCGAGTGTGGAAATCAGCTCGATGTAGCTGCCATCGGCAAAACCGAGCAGCGACATATGAGTAATGCCGTTGGAGTGCGTGCCGCCATAATCCGTCGTTAACCCCGTCTCGGCGAATGCCTGCTGCAAGGTCTCGAGCCGTGACGCAGCCAGGGTGACGTGGTCAATTCTTAGCCGCATAGCGAAATCAAAACGGTAGGCTTGCCGGTGTCAGCACCGGAGCCGCCCGCTGGCTGAGGCGCCCATCGAGGTTTTACCGCATCACAAATGGATTCGGGACTTCGGTTGCCGTCGAAATCCATACGCTTTTGGTCTGCATGTACTCCTTGATCATGTCCTGGCCATTCTCGCGCCCGAGGCCACTGCGCTTGTAGCCGCCAAAAGGCGACATGTAGCTTACCGCCCGGTAGGTGTTGACCCACACCGTGCCTGCTTGCAGGCGATCGGCCATGGTGATGGCACGACGGATGTTTTCGGTCCAGACACCCGCCGCGAGTCCGAACACCACGTCGTTGCCAATGGCGACAGCCTCGTCCTCGTCCTTGAATGCGATGACAGACAAAACCGGGCCAAAGACCTCCTCTTGTGCGATGCGCATAGAGTTCTTTACACCGGTGAAGATGGTCGGCTCGACGAACCAGCCTTCACCGCACTCCGGGCGGGTCGCCTTGGAACCGCCGAGCCGCGTCTCTACCCCCTCGCCCTTGGCGATGTCGATGTAGTCGAGCACCTTGCGATACTGCGGCTTATTAGTCACCGGGCCGACCTGGGTGTCCAGGCTCGACGGGTCACCCATTTTGGCGGTCTGGGCGAAGGCCACGAGCTTGTCGACGAACTCGTCGTGAATGGTTTCCTGCACCAGCAGCCGCGACCCAGCGATGCAAGTTTGCCCGGTTGCCGCGAAAATCCCGGCGATAGCACCCTTGACGGCATTATCCATGTTGGCATCGTCGAAGACGATGTTCGGCGACTTACCGCCGAGCTCCAGGCTTACCCGCTTGAGGCCGCGGGCGGCACTTTCGTAGATCATCGTGCCGGTCTTATCCGATCCCGTGAAGGCGACCTTGGCAACCAGCGGATGTTCGACCAGCCGGCCGCCGACGTCAGCGCCAAAGCCGGTGACGACGTTGACAACACCCGGCGGAAATCCCACCTGCTCGAACACTTTCATGAACTCGAGCATCGACGCCGAGGTGTACTCAGAGGGCTTTATCACGACCGTGTTGCCCGCTGCGAGCGCCGGCGCGAGCTTCCATGCCGTCAGCAGCAGCGGTGAGTTCCATGGAATAATCGCCGCCACGACGCCGAGCGGTTCGTGGCGCGTGTAGTTGAGGTTACCGGGTTTGTCGATAGGGATTACCGAGCCCTCGATCTTGTCGGCAAGCCCGCCATAGTAGTAATACCACTGTGGCAGGTAGTTGAGCTGTGCACCCATCTCGGCAATCAGCTTGCCGTTATCACGCACCTCGATCCCGGCGAGGTGCGCCGCGTGCGTGGTTAACTGGTCACCCAGCTTGCGCAGTAGGGCCCCGCGCTGCGATGCTGAGAGCTTCGGCCACTCGCCGCTTGTAAAAGCCCTATGCGCAGCCTCCACCGCGCGATCGGCATCGTCCTGGTTACCCCTGGGGATCAGTGCCCAGGGCCGGCCGGTATAGGGGTTATCACTTTCAAAGTGGTCCCCGGAGGCCGACTCGACCCACTGTCCGTCAATGTACATCTTGTACGTCTCAAGCGGTTGCGTTCGGGCATGCATATCACTTCTCCTGGAATTATGATGTCTAATAGCTGAGTGGCTGGGCCAAGACAGGTGTACTCTCGCGGCTTAATCTCGCTCCACGTCCCTGTTCCACGAGAACACACCTGTCTCTCCCACAATGTCCTCATGTCTACCGAGTGGCGCGCCAAAATTAACTACTTAAACACTTCGCTGCCAAGCACGGCCTGACGGAACCGATTCTTTATATATGTGCCGTCCCGCGGCGGAAGTACCGTCGGCGCCGCCGTTGTCGTGACCTTGATCACGACCAACACGGGACCGGCGCTTTGGTAAATAATCGGAAGAGACCGCTCCAGCTCGCCATCTTTTAGTACGGTAATGCTCTGCGCAAAGCCGGCCGCAGCCCCCATCCCGGCCAGGTCCACACCGTGCCGGGTGTGTGTCGCCTGCATGCCGGTCTCGGCGTAGGACTCATTGTCGATCACGATCACCGACAGATTGCGTGGATGCTGTACCGCGATGGTTGCCAGCCCACCGAGACCCATCAGCATTTCGCCGTCGCCGGTGACGACCAGCACCCGCCGTTGGGGCTGTGCGAGGGCGAGCCCCAAGCCGAGGAGTGTGGCGCCACCCATAGCGCCCCACACGTAGAAATTGTGGTCGTGATCGCCGGCAGCGGCCGCATCCCAGGTAGTGCTGCCCAGACCCGTTACCAGCAACGCATCGCCGCGTTCCCTGAGGATGCGCGCGACCACCCTGCGTCGATCAAGCGTGATCTCTTTTTCGTCTGTCATTCGTCAACCTCTGTCTCGGCGGTGTCAGCGTGCGGCTCTGGGACTCCGCTTTTTTCCGCCCGCGCCCGAGACTGGGAACTATCTTGCATTTCCCGCGGTCGTCCAATCTTTGAAACCGATTATTCTCTGCGAAATGAGCACCGCGACTGCGCGGTAGGCGTCGAAGGCGAGACGCGCGGCCGCATTGACCGTTTCTCCCACCTGCTTTGCCTCATTAACTGGCTGGACGATCACGCCCATGTCCCGCAGCAGCCGCGCAGCGCTTTGTCCCATAGGTAACTGCCATGGATTGAACTCGCCCCACTCGCCGCGCATGGTGACCAATGTAAGGAACGGAAAACGGCACTCTTGCACCATCGCCAGCATATTGAGGCAGTTGCCGACGCCGCTCGATTGCATGAGCAACACGCCGCGTTCGCCACCGAGCCAGGCGCCGGCCAGCACTGCGATGCCTTCCTCTTCCGTGGTCAATGGAACCGTTTTGATGCCATCGTCCATCTGGCAAAGCTCGATCAGCCGCGCGTGCCCGGCATCGGGCACGTACACTACCTGACCTACCTCTGCCGCTTTTAGAACGGCGAAGATGTCGTCTGGCCAGACGTCGTTGCGTGTCGCGCCGGTGCCGGCTGCTGTCATTTTAATGTTACTACCAACGACGCTAAATCATGCGACGATCCAGAGGTCAAGAAATTCACTGTGATCCCACGCTCTCGAAGTTAAGCTCGCTGTGTTGAGCGAGCAGACCAAAGATGCCACCGCTATGGATAAACACGATGTTGCTGGCATCGGCAAGGCGGCCGGACTCGATTTCCTTGATCAGACCATGGAACGCCTTACCAGTATAAACGGGATCCAAGATGATACCTTCGGTTCGGCCGACGCGGGTAATAGTCTCAAAAACAGGCGGTTCCGCCTTGCCATAACCGGGTCCCACATAGCCCTCGATTACCTCGATCGACAGTGCGTCGACATCGAGGTGCTGCTGGTAGCGATTCTTCCACGCCCGCAGGTCGGCACGGATCTTTCGTTTGAACGTGGCCGCATCGTTGTCGTCAACGTTGATCCCCCAGATCGTTGCGCCAAGCTGGTGTAAAGCATTTCCTGCGATCAGGCCGGTTTGCGTTCCACCGGAACCGGTAGCGCAAATGATATAGTCCGGCGCGAATCCATGCCGCTTGCAATCCGCCTTCAACTCTTCGCAGGCGGTTAGGTAGCCCCACAGGCCGATCTCGTCGCTCGCCCCTGCTGGGATCACGAAGGCCTTGCGCCCGTCACGGGCATACTTTTCCACGAGTTCTGCAAAAATCTCTTCGCGGCGTGCGTAGTACTCAGCGGGCGGGTAGTACGAGAGCTTCGCTCCGACGAGATAATCCAGAAAAAGGTTACCATCGGGCGCGCCCTGCGGGAGGCCGCGCAAGAACAAGTGCACCTGAAGCCCGAGCCGGGCACCGACGATCGCCGTTGCTCGGCAGTGATTGGATTGCAATGCGCCGCAGGTGATCAGGGTGTCGCATTCTTGTGCGAGCGCTTCGCCGACGGAGAACTCGAGCTTCCGCACCTTGTTACCGCTGACACCCACACCGGTCAGGTCGTCGCGCTTGACCCACAGACGCGGGCCGCCGATTTCTCGCGACAGCCGCTCGAGTGGTTCAAGAGGGGTAGGTAGGCGTGCGAGCGAAACCCGGGCAGGATAGGAAATAGTCATTTGCTGTTCTCACCGTGCGCGAAAGCTTTTATTTAAACGCTTCCTTGACGATGGTGTTTATCAAATCCGAAATTACCTTGCTGGAGCCCCCAGTCCATGATTGTCTGGAGCGATGGGTTCGCCCGCACGAGCCAGGTGGGCCTGCGCGTAACATCAGATCGGCTTGTCTCGCCCTCGACTGATGGCGATGCCATGACGAGCGCTCAAGAAAACGCCTGTTCCAGCTCGTCCAGCATGGCTTGCTCAGCACTCGAGATCTTGCCCCCCAATCCGAGGAATCCCCCTGCGGCTTCGGCGACCGAGCGCGCGCGCCCCAGCAGGTCTTGTTTCAGTGCTGCGTTGGCATCGGCGCTGAGTGTGTTTGAAAGCGCCGCAACGTAATCCTTCCAGGCTGACAGCACCTTGCTCTCCGGCTGTACCGCCAGCCAGCCCTGCAAGAGCTGGTAGCTCGCGCCGTCTCTTTCCAGCCCCGCATGCTCCGCGGCGGAGAGAATGGCGCTTCGTTCCTTTTCGTCGATGCTGCCGTCGGCCCAGGCTACCTCCACCAATGGCACGAGGGAAAGCGCGGCCAGCGTATCACTGCTGATATCGAGGGCGATAAGCTCGTCGAGCACGCTATCATCGGTCACGCCGGAGGCGGCGGATAGGGCCTCGCGCTTGGCCTGGGTCGATTCTTTTTCCTGCAGCGCCTGCCGGAGTTTTTCATTTTCTTTCGCGAAAAATGAGTCCTCCAACGCCTTTCTGCGACCGCCGAGAAGTTCGTCGTTCATTGTCCCTCCGTTTCGCTCGTGTGTTGTTCCCGGCCGTCGCGTGGTCCAATCCCGTACGCCGAAGCCAGTTGACAGCCCGATGATTTCGTTATCCTCTGGGATTGTAGCAAGCGCGCGTTAGCGAGGCACAAAACACCGGCCGCACGGCGCTGGGCGCGGGAAGCACCAGCCGATCCGGCTATGCTCGCTGGGCTAGCCGGCCCTCCAGCGCCGACACGAACATCGATCTGAGCTCGGGGACCCCAACCGGCACCGGATTGCCGCCGGCGGTGGGGTCGAGCGCCGCCATCTGCGCGAGCTCCTCCAGCCGGTCCGCGCCCACGCCCAGATCTGCGAGCGTGTGCACGATACCAATTTCATCGCGTAGACGGAGCACCCAGTCCATAACCGCCTGGAACGATGGTTTGGGTAACTGGAGCCAGGCGGCCAGGCGGGCCAGCTTGCCTTCGATAGCATCTCGGTTGAAGGCGAGCACGTACGGCATGACCACGGCATTAGTCATGCCGTGGTGCGTGTCATAAAGTGCGCCGACCGGATGCGAAAGTGCGTGGATCGCCCCGAGGCCCTTCTGAAACGCCGCCGCCCCCATGCTTGCCGCCACCATCATATGGGCGCGCGCTGTTATGTTGCTGCCGTCGCGCACGGCAACGGGCAGCCACTCCTTGACCAGACGCATACCTTCGACTGCAATGCCCTCGGCCATCGGATGGTAAGCCGGGACGCAGTAGGCCTCGAGACAATGTGCCAGCGCATCCATCCCGGTCCCGGCGGTAATATGCGGCGGCAGACCTACGGTAAGCGCAGGGTCTTCGATGACGATCGAAGGCAGCATCTTCGGGTGAAAGATGATCTTTTTCGTGGCGCTCGTTTCTTGCAGGAACACCGCGGCGCGGCCAACCTCCGAGCCCGTCCCAGCCGTCGTTGGTACGCCGATGATCGGGGCGATGCCGCCGGCACTGGCGGCTTTCCAATTGTCGCCAATGTCTTCGAAATCCCACATCGGCCGGGTCTGGCCGGCCATGAAGGCGATGGCCTTACCGGCATCCAGCGCGCTACCGCCGCCGTATGCAATGACACCATCATGCCCTCCGTCGCGATAGGCCCGTACCCCGTCATCCACGTTTTTCCCGACCGGGTTCGGTTTGATATCGCTGAACAGCCCGGTCGGAACACCAGCCTGCTCGTTGTGCGCGATTGCTTGCTGCACCATCGGCAGCTGCGCCAGCCCCGGGTCCGTTACCAGTAACGGTCGCGCGATGCCGAGCTCGCGGCACGCCTCGGGCAGCTCCGCAATGCGACCCGCACCAAAGCGAATCGTGGTCGGATAGTTCCAGTTGCCCTTTAGGTCGGGTGCATCGGTCATGTCAGGTCTCCGTTCGCAAATGGTAAGACTTCGGCCGCGTGAGATGTTCGTAGCCTAGCGCCGACAGCGTGCACCCGCGCCCCGAGTCCTTGATTCCCGTCCACGCCAGCGCCGGGTCAAGGTAATCGCAACGGTTCATGAACCAGGTGCCGGTGTCCACACGATCGCCAATGGCGATCGCCGCCTGTTCATCACGGGTCCAGATCGATGCCGTGAGACCATAAGGGCTGTCGTTCATGAGCTCAATCGCCTCGTCGTCCGATTTGACCTTCATAATGCCGATGACCGGGCCGAAGGTTTCCTCCTTCATGACATCCATGCTGTGGTCGACATCGACCAGCACCTGCGGCGCGAGGTAGGGCGAACCGGGCTTGTTGGCCGGAAACAGATTGGGATCAATCAAGGAACGCGCACCGGCGCGAATCGCTTCCTCGGTCTGGGCACGCACAAAATCGGCGGCCGCCGGGCGCACCATTGGCCCGAGCGTGGTTTCGGGATCCAAGGGGTTGCCCAGACGGTATTGCTTCGTCTGCTCTACGAATCCCTCGACGAACGCATCGTAGACTCGCTCATGGATATAAATGCGTTCGATCGCGCAGCAGGATTGACCGGAGTTGAAAAAGGCACCGTCGACAGTGTTTGTTACGGCGTGCTCGAGATCCACGTCCGCACGCACGTACGCAGGGTCCTTGCCACCGAGTTCCAGACCGGTGCTTATGAATCGCGAGGATGCCGCCTGCTGGATGCTGTGGCCGCCGCCCACGGAGCCGGTGAACGCGACGAAGTTCACATGCGCATCTTGTATCGCCCGCTCGGTGCTGGCGTGGTTCATGTGTAGAATCTGGAACACACCGTCCGGCAACCCTGCCTCGTGGAAACACTCGGCGAAGCGTTCTGCGCAAAGCGGTGTCTGCGAGGAATGCTTGAGCACCACGGTATTACCCGCCATGATGGCGGGTACGACGCTGTTGACCGCGATCAGGTAGGGATAATTCCAGGCGGCAATGGTCAGGACGACACCGAGCGGCTCGCGTCGGATGAATCGCGTGAAGCCTGGCTTCGAGCCCACCTGCACGTCGGCTAATGCCGTAGCGGCGATCTCGATCATGTAGCGCGCACGCTCGTCGGTGCCACGCACCTCGCTTGGCACCATACTGACCGGGCGGCCCATCTGCCAGCTCAACTCCGGGGCAATCTCGTCGGTCTTGGCTACGAAGGCGTCGACAAAGCGTGCGCACAGTGCGCTGCGCTCGCCCAATGGAACAAGCTTCCATTTAGTTTGAGCGTCGGCAGCCCTGGTCAGCACCGCCGCGATCTCTTGCTCCGAGGCATAAGGACGCTCAACGTAGACGCTACCGTCTACCGGCGAGATCGTTTTCTGTATCTTGGTCATAGATTCTCGATCGGAGGTGTAGCGAGGAAGCGATTCTAGCGCAAAACCACCCCGTCCGCTTTTTGTCGCTGACAGTGACTAGCCATCAGGCGGCCACGATGATGGTGTCTTTCCTGGTTCCTCGCTACTCGCCGCCAGCGACTCATGGAAGAGTTTTCGCTCTGGCACTCTGAGAATGCCGGGCCAGGTAGTCCGCAACGTTTGTGCGTTCATGCGCCGACATGTGTAAACCGCATTTGGTGCGTCGCCAAAGAATATCCTCGGCCGTGCGTGCCCATTCGTGCTCGATCAGGTAATCCACTTCGCGTGCGTAGAGCTGTGCTCCGAAAGGTTGGCCCAGGGCTCCGATGTCGTGCGTACCGGAAAGTAGCTCGCGCGAAAGCGTGCCGTGACGATAGCCGAGCGTCTCGAGCAGTGACCGCGGCAGCCTGGGGTAGTCGCGTTCAAGCTGATCCACAAGGACGCCGAGCCCGTCCGCGGGCATGTTGCCGCCGGGCAGGTGAGCCGCCTCCGTCCACGACGGTCCCATGTTCGGGAAGTAAGGTTCGAGCTCGTGCAGCGCGTGTTCCGCCAATCTCCGGTAGGTCGTGATCTTTCCGCCATAGACCGTCAGTGCTGGAGCGCCGTCCGCGGTGTCCAGGTCGAGCTCGTAGTCACGCGTTATCGCCGAGAGATTCTGCTCGTCGTCGCCGAATAACGGGCGCACACCGGCATAGCTCCAGACCACATCATCGGGCCTCGCCGGCCGTGTAAGGTAACGGTTGACCGCACGGCAAAGGTAGTCTATTTCTTGCGGGGTGATCGCAACGGCGGCGGGATCGCCGTCGAGCTCGACCTCGGTGGTGCCGATCAGCGAGTACTCTCCTTGGAACGGGATCACGAAGATGACGCGACCGTCATCGTTCTGGAGGATAAAGGCATGGCGGCCGTCGTGAACCCGGGGCACGACGATGTGGCTGCCCTTGATGAGCCGGATGGTCCTGCCCGGTGGAAGGCCGCCGAGCGAACTGCGTACCTGATCCACCCATGGCCCGGCGACGTCGACCAGCACGCGGGCCAAAAGCCCATCTCGCGTTCCCGCATCCCTGCTGTCGAGGCTGACCTGCCACAAACCCTCCTTGACCTCGGCCCGCGTACAGGCGGTACGCACCCTGATGTCCGCACCGAGGGATGCGGCGGCGCGGGCGGTCGCGATTACCAACCGCGCGTCATCGACGAGGCAGTCCGAGTAGGCAAAGCCCTTGCGGTATTCCGACTTCAATCCGCCGCCGAGCGGGCTTCGCTGCAGATCCACGCCCTCCGAGCCCGGCAGGGTGACGCGCCGGCTCAGGTGGTCGTAGAGGAACAAACCGGCACGGATTATCCAGGCCGGACGCTGTGTCGACACATGCGGGAGCACGAAACGCAGCGGCCGCACCAGATGCGGTGCCGACCGGAGCAAGACCTCGCGTTCGGCGAGCGACTCCCGGACAAGCCGGAACTCGTAGTGCTCGAGGTAACGCAGCCCGCCGTGGATCAGCTTGCTGCTGGTAGAGGAGGTGGCACCGCCGAGATCGCCCTGCTCGCAAAGCGCTACCGCGAGCCCGCGCCCTGCCGCGTCACGGGCGATGCCGACCCCGTTTATGCCGCCGCCAATAACAACTAGATCAAACACTTTGTTGTTTTTCGGCATTTTTTGCTGGCTTTGTCCGTAGTGCCGCTTCGGCTCTTCGTTTCAGGCCTTTGGCCGCGAGTGATCCGGCGAGGACGTTGTTATACCATTGAGCGTTCACGCAGCCTACGGTCGTTTGCCAGAATATCCGACAATGAGTCTTGGTCAGCGAGCAGTAGCGCACAGTGTCTGAGGTAGTGCTAACGAACGTAACCAAGAGCTGGGGCGACGACGTGGCCGTGAACGACGTCAGCATCACTGCTGAGCAGGGGATGCTGCTGGTGCTTCTCGGGCCGTCCGGCTGCGGAAAATCAACCACGCTACGCCTGATCGCAGGGCTCGAGGACGTCACCTCGGGGATAGTGTATATCGGTGGACGAGATGCGACCTGGCTTCCGCCGGCACCATGCAACGTCTCAATGGTATTCCAGTCTTATGTGCTTTTCTGCCACCTGGCGGTCGCCGAGAACATTATTTTTGGTCTGAAGGTCCGCCGTGTCAATGGAACAGAGCGCGCCGACAGCATTGTCACGTGCCAGGCCGGTGAGGAGTCGCTTGCCTTGCGTGTCCCGGCGCGGGCAAACTTCAGCCGTGGCGCCGAGGTGCGGCTCACCTGGTCGGCGGCCTCCGACCATCAGCCCTTACGCCTGGTGCTCGACGATGCAACCGCTTGAGTCACTTCCGCTTACGACACGCCGTCGCATTCGGGGTGTGTTGTTTGATATCGACAATACCCTGACGACCGAAGGACGTCTAACGGCTCAGGCGTACACGGCGATGGAGCGCCTTAAAGACACCGGGTTGATCGTCGTCGAGCCCT
>VRUB01000154.1 GCA_019456345.1 Nitrospira sp.
GGCCGGTACCCAAGCGCAGCAGGGAAAGCGAAGCGCAGGGGCGGAGCGCAGCAAGGACTTTTTCAGCACCCTGCTAGTACAAGTCTGTCGGATCCACGTCCAGTGACCAGCGCACGCGCTTGCCGGCCGGTGCCGCATCCAGCAGATTCAGCCAGCAGCTCAGGAAGCGGTGTAACGGCGGGCGCTGGCGAGATTGCACCAAGAGCTGGGCACGAAAGCGCCCGGCACGGCGCTCCATCGGCGAAGGCACCGCCTCCATGACCTCCACCGTCTCGTTCAATGGACAGGAGTGCGCCGCCTCGTGCGCCACCTGCATGAACTGCAGCGCCGCTTCGGGCTTCGGCGATTCCGCCCGCAGCAGCGCCAGGTAGGTATAAGGCGGGTACCGCGCCGCCTTGCGTTCCGCAAGCGTATACTGCGCGAAGGCTTCATAGTCCTGGGAGCGCAGCGCGGCAAAAACCGGGTGGTCGGGGTGGTGGGTTTGAATCCACACCTCTCCCGGCTTCGCGCCTCGCCCCGCGCGACCACTGACCTGAAAAATCTGCTGCACCAACTGCTCGCTCGCGCGAAAATCAATGCTGTAGAGACGCTGGTCGGCATTGAGCACACCGACCAGTGTGACAGCGGGGAAGTCGTGCCCTTTGGAAAGCATTTGCGTACCCACCAGAATGTCGGCTTCGCCCGCATCCACGCGACGAAGCTTTTCCTCCAGCGCGCCCTTGCGCCGCGTGCTGTCACGATCGATGCGCAACACACGCGCTTCAGGGAACCACCGCTTTAACGCATCCTCCACACGCTCGGTGCCTTCACCCAGCGGATGCAAGCTCCCCTCCCCGCACTGCGGACAGCATGTCGGCAGTGCGCTGTCAGCGCCGCAATGGTGACAGCGCAACCGCTGGCTGCGCCGATGAAACGTCAGCTTTGCGTCACAGCGCCGACAGGGCACCAACCAGCCGCAATCGTGGCACATGTAAACCGGGGCATAGCCGCGGCGGTTGAGAAACAGCAAGCTTTGCTCGCCCCGTTCAAGGCGGTGCTGGATCTGTTCCAGCAGCGGAGGGGCAAGGCCATCGTTGAGCGGCAGTCGGCGCAGGTCCAGCAAACGGACTTCCGGTAGCCGCGCGTTACCGGTGCGGTGGGGCAATTCCACCTGGAAATAATTACCCTCCGCAACATTCTTGAGGCTGTCCAGCGACGGGGTCGCAGAACCCAGCACGATAGGAATACCTTCACGATGGGCGCGCATCACCGCGACATCACGCGCATGGTAGCGAAACCCGTCTTGCTGTTTGTACGACGGGTCGTGTTCCTCGTCGACGATGATGACCCCGGGCGTTTTCAGAGGCGCGAACACCGCCGAACGTGTCCCGAGCACGATAGGGGCCTTGCCTTCACGCGCTAAGGCCCATGCGTGCAGGCGCTCCTGATCGCTCAGGGAGGAATGCAGCACCGCAATGGGGACCCCGAAACGACCGCGCATGCGAGTGATCAACTGGGGGGTAAGCCCGATCTCCGGCACCAGGATCAAGGCCTGCTCCCGCCGATCCAGCACTTGCTCGATGATCTTGAGATAGACCTCCGTCTTACCGCTGCTGGTAACCCCATGCAGCAGAAACGCCCGATAGGATCCCAGCGCGCGTGCGATCGCTCGTAGCGCGGTGTGCTGCCCGGGTGTTAGTTGCGGCACCGGTGCTACCGGGCCCAATGGCGTCTCGATGGGGTCACGCTCCTCCAGGATGACCCAGCCTTTCATCACCAGTCGCCGCACTGTCGCCCGCCAGCTCGGGGCAATATCCGCAAGCTGGTTCGCCGTCAGCCCGGCGGGGGCTTCGACAAGGGCTGAGATGATTTTTTTCTGCAGCGGCGCGCTGTTGAACGCCTGCGCCGCAGCGTTGCGACCCGTGGCCGTCGCTTGCCAGAAAAACTCGCGCATAACATGGGGCTCGCGGCCGCGACGCAAAGTTGCGGGCAACGCAGCCTTTAGGACCTCGCCCAGGGGATGGTGATAGTACTCGGCGGCCCACCGCAGCAAGCCCAGTAACGCCGCCGGCAAAACGGGCTCGCGATCGAGAATCTCCAAGACTGGTTTCAAGCGCGCACGCGCTATCGGCGTCTCATCGAAGACCTCGATCAACACACCAACGAGCTCGCGCCGCCCGAATGGCACGCGCACGCGCACGCCTGGGGCGGGCTGTGGAATTTGGGGGGGAACGGAGTAATCAAAACACTGGCGCAACGGAGCCGGCACAGCAACGCGAAATACTTTGGCAGGGGTGGCCACGGAGATCACTCTATCACAGCGCACCTGGAGTCGATCCGCCGTGGCAATCTCCGCCCGCCGCGCGTGCTAAACTGTTGTCGCGCAACGGGAATGCACTTATTAACAGAAGGTGTTCATGAGACTGTGGATAACATTGTTGATAAATACCGAGGAGGGGCTTTCTTAGCGCCATTGCAGCCTACCGCGTCACATTGCTCAAAGTTTGGCTTATGTAATTTTATTAAATAAAATCAATAAGTTAAACCGAGACAGTGCGTTCGCTAGGTGACAGCGCTGGCGCCTTCGCGCCGCTTACCACATTGACGCGTGGTTGTGTATATGTAACCGACGAGTCCAGGGATTCACCCGACAAACGGTGAGCAGGGCGACGCGCAAAAACGAAACGCGGAAACAGGACAATGGGATTACTGGTTGACGGTCGATGGTCCACCCGCACGCACGCAAGCGACAAGGATGGCCGCTTCATTCGCACCGAGACCCAGTTTCGACACTGGGTTACGCCGGACGGCGCGTCCGGGTTCACGCCCGAACCCGGGCGATATCACCTTTATGTCTCCTATGCCTGTCCATGGGCGCACCGCACGCTAATCATGCGAAAACTAAAGGGGCTGGAACACGCCATTTCGCTGTCTGTGGTCGATCCGCTTATGGGCGAGGCGGGATGGCATTTCAGTGACGGCCCCGGATGCGTGACGGACTCCGTCAACGGCGCGAGCTATCTGAGCGAGATATACCTCAAGGCCCAGGCGGACTACTCTGGTCACGTGACGGTGCCCGTGCTCTGGGACCGGCACAGTGAAACCGTCGTGAACAACGAATCACGCGAGATTATGCGCATGTTCGACACCGTGTTCGCCGGCCTTGGAAAAAACACGACGGACTACTGCCCTCCTGCACTGCGAGCTCGCATCGACGAAATCATCGACGCCCTCTATGATCCCGTTAACAACGGCGTTTACCGCACCGGTTTCGCCAGGAGCCAGCGTGCCTATGAACAGGCAGCGACCGAGTTGTTCGACGCCCTCGATCGCTGGGAGCAGTATCTCGCGCGACAGCGCTATCTGTGCGGGAAATTCATTACAGAAGCGGATTGGTGTTTTTTCACCACCTTAATTCGTTTTGACATGGTCTATTACGGTCATTTCAAATGTAACTTGCGACGCATTGTCGATTACCCCAACATCTGGAACTACTTGAAGGACCTGTACCAGGGGCCGGGCATCGCGGATACCTGTCGATTCGACCATATCAAAACCCATTACTACTGGAGTCACCAGTCTATTAATCCGACTCGTACCGTTCCTATCGGTCCGATTATCGATTTCAACAAGCCACACGATCGCGATCGATTCACGTTAAAGACATGAGGCGTTGAGCGTGAGGTGTGAGGCGAGAAAAGTCATTTCGGCAACAATCCCTGGCTTGTGCTCACTCATTTGTGTAGATCCTGACGTGATCAAAGGAATGACAACGCAAATTTCTGGTTGTCGAGTACATGCGACCCACGCCACTCCTCACACCTCGCGTTCAATTTCTTAGACCCGGCGACCAAGGAGACCCCCGTAACCAGCTCCTGACCTTGGCCGCGGGCATGGGTTGACTGATGAAGATTCCCTGGGCGGCGTCACAGCCCAGTTCGGTTAAGAGCGAAAACGTGTCGGCATTTTCCACGCCTTCGGCTACCACCGTGAGACCCATATTGTGCGCCAGGTCGACGCTCGAGCGCACGATGGTGGCATCGTTTTCATCGTCCTTCATGCCAATGACAAAAGACTTGTCGATTTTAAGCACGCTTACGGGCAGCTTTTTCAGGTAACCCAACGACGAGTAGCCGGTACCGAAGTCATCAATGGACAGCCGGATACCCATCTCAGCGATATGGCCCAACGCTTCCATCGCGCGCACGGGGTCAATCATCACCGCGCTTTCGGTAATCTCCAGCTCCAACCAATCCGGCTTACCATCACATGCAGCAATGACGTCGGAAAGCGTGTCTACTATATAAGGATCCTGCAAATCCCGGGTGGACAGATTTACGGAGACCGAGACGTCGAAACCATCTTTGTGCCATTCATGGCAGTCTTGCAGTGCGGCGTTCAACACCCAAGGCGTGAGGCTGCGGATCAGCCCGCTTTGCTCCATCAACGGGATAAAGGTATCCGGCAGCACAATGTCTTTCTCTGGATGCTTCCAGCGAGTCAGCGCCTCCATCCCCGTGAGCTGCCCGGTGTGCAGGGCTACCGTGGGCTGGTAGTAGACGACGAACTCCTCGCGATCGACGGCACGACGTAACTCGCCCATCAGCGCCAGGCGGTTCGGCATATGCTGATTCAGCTCGCTCGAATAAAACGCAAATCCGCTGTTGTTGTTCTTGGCCGCGTACATCGCCACGTCGGCGTGTTGGGTGAGCATGTTGACGTCGCTACCGTGATCTGGATAAAGGGCGATGCCGATGCTTGCGCCGATCTCGAAGCTCTGTCCTTCGACAACGAAAGGTGCC
>VRUB01000155.1 GCA_019456345.1 Nitrospira sp.
TAACACCCTTCATCCAGGAGGTAGCCAGGCCATTGTCCTCGTAGTTGAAGACCTGGCAAAAGATCACCTGTTTACCGGAAAGCCTCCGTGCCGCCCTCGCCGCCTCCAGCCCCACCGCGATCACCTGCTCGTGCTCTGACCATTGGATCTCTCCGATGGCGCGGGTCAGCGTGGCTGGATTGCCGTTCAGGGTGTAGGTCTTCGCGCGGTGCTTGAGCTCCGCGGATAGCTTGCTCGACACGCTCGTGTACGCTGGAATGTCTTTGCTGACTAGAATCGCCACGTCTGGTAGGAATCGGGCGGGTCTGCGCTCAGGAGCAGCGCCAGCTACCGCTGCAGTTTTGCGCTGAGGCTTGGGTTGCCGCTTTGCGGTGGGCTTTGCTTTTTCCGTTGGCCTTGCTCGCGGAGTTGGCGCGGGCGCGGCCTGCGGCATCGGTTCGAGCTTGGCTTCGGGAACCGGCGTCGCCCCGCGATCAGGTGGCGCAGGCTGCGGCGCCGGCTCTTCCACCTTGAATCCGGTGCAGGCTGACAACAGCGCGCACAGAAGCAGGCACGCAACATGCCTGCCGGCGCGGCTAACCACGCCGGCACGCCCGTGTGAAGGTTAAGCTAAGGTTCACTTTTGCCCGTCCGCTCAAGAAGACAGCACGCAGCATCCAAAACCGGCAGTAACGAACATGCGCTCGCTCGCGAAAGCGGGCATGCGCGCTTCAGTCCATCGATGCAGGTCAGAGCAGATAGTTTGTGCATCCCATCAACAAGGCGTTGGGCTACGGGATCAGACTGGCTCGATAACTGTCTGCCGCGTATTGCGCCAAGAATCTCTAGTGATGCGTTGCAGGGCGCCTTGGCTGAGCTTGGTTTACGCCGTCTCCATAAGCGCGCTCTTTCTTAACTGCCGGCGGCCTGCCCTTTCGCCTAATTATGAATGTTTCTTATGCGTATGTAACCTGCCAGCGCCACCGAAATCTGACGGGCGACTCGGGCACACGATTAACGGCACCCCCTCACCCGCGATGACATGCCCAGCAACAGAGCCTCGGGCACCAAAAAGTGACAGGCTTTGGCCCGGTATTGGGATGGTGCGATGCAATAGCGACTCATGCCGCCACACCCGACCCCTTTACGAACGCCACTGTATCACTTATCGCATGAATTGAACGCTGGGTCACGCATGGAGGGGTGCGCATTGATATGCTTGAGGAGATTCCGCCGCGGTAGTTACCGTCGCCTACCGGCGTGTAGGGGACCGAGATTCAGGGGTAGAAATAGCTAGTCGAACTTAGAAACAATCCGATCCCACACCTTGTCTTCTTTGCGCCGCCCAAATCCCTTGCGACGGTCCTCCTTCGCCGCCTCCCAGCGCGCCTTGTCCCGACGTCGATCGGCGGTCACACGCTGGGGTTTCGGGCGCCGCTTCGCCTTTTTGGCGTTGGTGGTTGCGGCCGTCTTTTTCTTCATCACTGCGTCCTTTACATATAGCTTCCAGACCAATTTCAAGTATAGACCACCGATCCGCAGGGCGTTATGAAGGGCTTGGCCCAGCTATATCCGCCACGGGGCCGCGCTGGGCCGGCTCGAGGGCTCCTCTCGCCGGCCCGGCAGCAGAAGAACGACTCTCGCCCGAGGCGCAGAGGAAGGCGCGGAGAGGAGAGCGGAGGACCCGAGGGACCGAGGGTCAGGCTTTGCAAATGGGTATTCACAGCCATTTTTGCTTGTAGGCTCTTGTGCAGCCTCTGACATCGCTGCGCCAGCCATGGATTCTGCCACGCGCGACGCTCCAGGCGCGTGGCGGCGGCACTGAGCCTAGATAGATCCCGTTTCAAGCGCTCAGCCGCCGCCGTGAGAGAGACACCCGCCAACTCCCTCACCAGCCAGGCAACCAGACCACGTGCCTCGGCGGGCTGGTGCCCCGCCCGGGCGCCATCAACGCCGCCTCATCGAACCCATAGACATGACGCGCGCGCGATCACAACATCGAGCGTGACGGATGGCGGCGCAGCCCTGCCCTGCTCGCGCAGGATCTCATCGATGAATCTGTTGTCACCGAGGGTGCACCCATCCTGCGCCGCCGGGTCAAAGTCATCCCTTGAGGCAGTGCCGGTGCCCGCGCCGATAAAGGAGGCGTAGCGCTGGCGCGCGCAACTGCACTGTGCGGCGAACTGGGCCAACACCCAAGCGGTCGTCAACCACGACAGTTTCTCTTTGCCCAGATAGGCACGATGACTGCTCCCGGGATCGGCGGCGGGGCGCTGCCGCCGGCGCGCATGCACCGGATTGAGATGAATATAGCGCACCAGTTCCAGCAGGTAGTTGTCCCGATCCACCAAGATCGCCTTGTGGCGCCCCTGGAATAAATGCCCCACCCGCCTATGGCGGTGGTTGATCCACTGTGTGTAACGAAAGCCGAGGTTTTGCATCAGCCGCGAGAGCGGCGTGGCGATGTCGGTAACTAAGCTCGGTAACTAAAGCGAACAGGCGCTCGCTTCTGCAGCGGGCAAATATCAGATACGCGAGATATGGATGGGGCATGAACATTTGAATTGCTCTATGCCGTCATCAAGTAACGTAATCTTGCCTGAAACGCTTGTGACTATTTCGCCTTGCCTGAGACTCGCCGCAGCGGATGACTCATCGCTGAGAAGTCGCGTCCAGGACGCCCGCAACTTCTTTGAGCGTTGCACTCCATGATTCCACAGCAAGCCAAGTCACCACACCACGCGCCTCAGCGAGGCTAGATGAACGACTTTAGAGAAGATGGCATCCCCAAGGGGATTCGTACCTTATGCTAGTGGGCTGGTGGTGCCGTTTGAGGCGACGGCATAACGCCTTCAGCCCACCTGCAGTATCGCGACGCCGCAGGCGACAACAACCGCCGCCACAATCCGACGCAGACCAAAGGATTCCTTCAACGCAAGCGCGCCAATCAGCGCTGCCATCACGACGCTGGTTTCGCGAAGCGCAACGACGTGGACCAAGGGCGCCACACTCATGGCCCAGATCACGATGGCGTAGGCCAGGGACATACTGACGGCGCCGCCGATGCCGGGTTTCAGATTCGGCAGCAAGCTCGTGCGGAGCTGTCCCCGACGTCGCCAGAGCGCGAAGAACAAGAACGGCAGATCGGTGAGCACGAACATCCACAAGATATAGCCGGCCGTTGTGGCGGCGCGGCGCACACCGAGCCCGTCCGCCAGCGAATAGAGCCCGATCATGGCCCCGGTCATGAGCGCGAAGGCGATGGCCCGGCCCTCGCCCGCTCGGCGCGTGTCCTCCTGGCGCCACGCGAGCGAGGCAATGCCGGCAGAGAGGATGAGCACGCCGAGACTCTCATAGATGTTCAACCGCTCTGAAGCCAGCAGCCAGGCACCGAATGCAACCAGCAGCGGAGCGCTGCCACGGGCGATCGGATAGACCTGGCTGAGGTCACCGTGCCGGTACGCATAGAGCAAGCAAACGTAATAGCCCCAGTGGAACACGACCGAGGCAATGAGAAAGGGCCAACTGGCCGCAGCCGGAATCGGCACAAAGAGCAACGCAACGGCGAAGGGCAGTGCCGGTAGCCCCATGGTGACAGCCATGACGGAAAGCCGGTCACCACCGGCCTTCACCAGGGCGTTCCAGGTGGCATGTAAGGCCGCCGCTACCAGAACGAGTGTGATGACGCCAATGCCGGGCGCCATGCTGTCTCCTTTTCGTGCTCCCTCGAATCGAGCCCGCGAGGGTAGTTACTAAGTTCGGTAATGGGTCGCAGTCGTGCTCGCCTCAACGTCGTCGACCACCGCACAGATACGAATTCTTTTCATCGTTGTCTCCACTGAGGCCAAAGTTGTGTTTATGTTCGCCAGTGAGGAGGAAAGGCATTGTCATAGCCCTTAATCTTCTCTATACGTCGGCACCAGGCACTGATTGACGGATAGCGAGTGGCCAGTGGATGAAATCCAAGATCTAGGGGCGTGACGATTTCGCGTCCCACGATCCGTAGCAGATATGCCAGGTAGGTAAAAATCACGATATCCGCAGCGCTAATCGAATCTCCCACTACGCACGCATTAGTCGACAACGCTTTCTCCAAACCGCTCCACTCGTTGTGGAGCAGCACTGCTGCACTTCGCATGTCATCGGCACACTGGTGAACGGTTTTCTCGAAGATGGGCACGACGAGTCGGTTTGACATAGCCTCGTAGTGATACATGGCAATGGAAATCCAGCTCCATATTCGAGCTGTTTCTATCGGAGTAGATCCGAAAAGCAGTGGGGAAGGGAATTTCATATCTAGGTAGGTCATGATGGCAATCGACTCTGTCAGGACCGTCACGCCGTCTTTTAACGTGGGAACCTCACCACGTGGGTTAAGTAACAAATACGAATCTGCCTTGTGCTCCTTCTTCGAGAACTCAAGCTGCTTCGATACGTAGGGAACGCCTTTGAGCTCTGCCGTTAGCAAAACACGCCACGCGAACGGACTCCCGCTACCCCAGTAAATTTCGAGGCTCATTCCTCGCGTCCGTTAAGCTTCACCGATTTTGGTTCGCATACGAACTGACTACCATTGTGAGCTCTCTCCCGTTGTATGAAATGCCTCCCACGGTAGTCCCGCAGGGTCAGTGAATTTGTGCTTGTCCCCAACGGCGTAGCAGCATTGGGTGTTTTTCTCATCTTCGACAGTAGTCCCTGTGTTACGCATTCTGGTGTCTAGCTCCTGCAACTCTTTCTCTGATTCCACTTGAATGCCGAGGTGGTTGACACCCGTATTCT
>VRUB01000156.1 GCA_019456345.1 Nitrospira sp.
ATTGGGCTGCTGCGGGAAACCGGCGGGCTGGAAATACTGCACGAGTACCAGAGCGAGGACCGGCGGTTCCTCATGGTCCTGGGCCGCCCTGTCTGATTAGCGCACTGCCGAGGCGATCGCGCGGCCGGTCTAGCCTGGTTGCCTGTTCGCGCTCGAGCAACAGGACGCGCCCGTGGGCGCCTAGCTCATAGGCTGCGGTTGCACCGGCGATGCCCGCGCCGATAACCAGAAAATCGCAAGCTTTCATGATTCAGGCCGTGCCTCACCCAGCCATCTAATGGCCCGTTATAATAAGCCCATGCGGTCTGAGCCTGCATCGAAAGCCAACCCTGCAGGACATAGAACTACCAGAGGCAAAGGCCGTGACGGGTATTGGGCAGGTTGGAGCAAGCGTTGGCCTGTAAGCACCTGCCTGCGCCGAGGCCATGGTGCCTCGGTTTGCCCGGGGCCGCTGAGCTGACCAAAGGTCGAAATATTCTTGTGGCCCGCGGGGTCTATATCTTGCTAAAGGGTTATCCGTGGGGCACCTATACGCAATTCTACGTTCGAAGGCCTGGCCATACCGGCTGGTCCGCATCGCCGTGCTGGCGACGGCCGGCTGGTGGGTGTTGAAGTCCTCGGGCCTGCTGATCGGGGCGGAGATACCCTGGGAGAAAGAGTGGCCACGTACCGACTTCTCGCGCAAGACGGTGGATTTCCTGGAGATCGCCTCCGGCGGTCCCCCCAAGGACGGTATCCCCGCTATCGACCACCCCCAGTTCGTCTTGCCCGCCGATGCCGACACCTGGGTAGGCGCTCGTGAGCCCGTCATTGTGGTGCAAAGAAACGGTCGCGCCCGGGCCTACCCGCTGCAGATCCTGATCTATCATGAGATCGTCAACGACATGTTCGACGGCTTACCGATCTCGGTCACCTTCTGCCCGCTGTGTAATGCCTCGCTCGTGTTCGATCGCCGGGTTGGGGGCCGCACCCTCGACTTTGGCACCACCGGCAAGCTGCGCAAGAGTGATCTCGTGATGTACGACCGCCAGACGGAAAGCTGGTGGCAGCAATTCACCGGCACCGGCATCGTCGGGCACTATGCCGGCACTAGGTTGCGACTGATCCCTTCCCAGATCGTGGCCTACGAGGATTTCAGGCGCGCCTATCCCACGGGCGAGGTGCTTTCCCGAAGCACCGGCTACTTCCGCCGCTACGGCAGCAATCCCTATCGCGGTTATGATCGTGTGGGCAACAGCCCATTTCTATTTAATGACCAGCTAGACAAGCGGTTGCCGGCGATGGAACGCGTGCTGGGTATCATGCAGGCGGGTCGCAGCCGGGTGTATCCGTTCAGTGCGTTCAACGGGCAAGGCGTTCTTAACGATGAGCTCGCCGGCCTGCCTGTTGTAATCATTTACAAGCGCTCGACGCTGTCGGCGCTGGACGGTGCCCGCATCAAGGATTCCCGCAGGGTCCATGCGGCCACCGGCTTTGATCGTCGCGTAGGTAACCGGGTGCTCAGCTTCGAGCTTTCCGACGGCAAGATCGTGGACCGCGAGACCGGCACGCAATGGAATCAGCTTGGGCAAGCCGTCGCCGGACCACTCGCTGGCGAGCACTTGCAGGCAGTGGACAACGGGGTGCACTTCGCCTTTGCGTGGCTTGCCTTCCGCCCCGAGAGCGAAATTTATAAGAAAGGCGGTAGCGAGTAACGAGCGCCAACGAGGTCTCCCCCACCGATGGGGAGACTGGAAGCGGGCCTCAGTTAACGGAGGTGAGGCGGTTCATGATCAGGCCGTAGAACTGCTCGCCCGGGGCCTGGAACAACCAACCGAGATGGGTATCGCAATGAGAGCACAGCGCGATGCGCCACGTGAAACCGCGGAACCAGCTCCATGCAGAGTACCGCTCTCCGATATGAATGCACCCGCGGGTATGACCAAAACAGCCTATGTGAAACACGTACCCGTGGGGGTTGGCGAACCTGTGCTCCTGGCTGCCCTGGACCGTGATGCGGTCGTCCTGACTCGTAATCAGATTCCGGCAGCTAGCGCAGAACAAGCGCCGCTCTTCCTTGGGTGCCTCGCCGGTCTTCTCCTCGGCCAGGCGCTCGCGGTCCGACTCGGTGTACTTGTCAAAGAAGTAGAGGGAGGGTATGACCAGCTCCATCATCGACCCCCGTTTTTCGCAACTTAATTGCCGTGGCGCACTAAGCGCTCACAGGAACAGCGTCAGGACGCCAGTATAACCGTAAAGTCGATTGTGCGAGACCTCCCCGTTGCCGAAAAATCCGACCAGCGGTAGGTCGCCAAGTTCCTGACGGATCACACTAAGCTCCTCCGAGTTTTGCCCGAACAGGTTCGGGCCCCGCCCAACACAGGAAAAATAGACGCCACCTTTGGCGGAGCCGCGTATGCGGCCCTTGATGTCGTTCAACATGCGAAGCATGTCCTGGTAGGCGCTGTGCGTGTCGCGTCGGCAGAACATGATCGAATCGCCCGGCGCCAGCGCCTCCCCCACGGCCACGAGCTTTTCTTCCGGATCAAAACCGACCAGGTGTCTGACCAGGTAATCCCCGGTGTCGGATCCGCGGATCGGAAGTCCGGCAAAGATGTAGCCGGCGGTTCTTCGTGGGTCGCGTGCAACGAGCTCGCCGACATCGTCCTCGAAAACGTCCAACGCCGGACGACCATCGATGGTCACCGCCACATTACCCCGGCATTCCGTGATCTCGTGCTGCTTTCCGATCGGCGTGCACCCTTGCGTGAGCGCGGTGGTCACGGACACCTCGCCCGAGAACAGGACACCGGATATGCCGCCGTCGGTGACGGTTTCGGCAATCTGGGGATAGGCCCCCCGCGAAGATGTCAGGCCGCCGACCAGGAAACCGCCCACCATCTCGTCCGCAAGTTGCGAGACGAAGGCCGGGATGTTCGTATTGCGCGGATCGCCGTGCACGATGGCAAAATGCGCATCGGCTTTGGTATACCAGCTCGCGTTCGTGCGCACAAAGTCTTCAAGCCCCGATTTAATCGGGGAAAACACCCGGAACGAGTCGTCCGGCAACGTTGCGACCATGGCTGCAATCGCAGGCTCCTCGAAGTACTCCTGACCGTTACTGCAGATTCCGAGGCCGACGGTCCCGATCCAATGCTCGATCCCGGTGGCCTGCTTGAAGTGCTCGAGGATCTCGGGCAGTTGTGCCACCAGCGCGTCGGTTGCATAGAGAAAACCCAGGCCACCGGCGGCTGGCACATTATCGATCTGCGCCAGGCAGGCTTCACTGGCTTGATGCCAATCCGCCCCGCGGGCGTGCCCAACCTTGAATGTCTCCATGCTGAATTCCCACTGCGAATGACGTCATGGGGGCTCGGGTCCCGCCTCAGGCGCCGACGTGCTCCCCTGTACCACGGTATTACCTTACCACGCTCCAAGTCAGTGGTGCCAATGGCCTGGATGCAGGTTTGGCCGATCGACGGTATATTGTTCGGATGCTCGCCCGCTGCTCCCAAAGCGCGGCGACACCAACCACTACCGGCGATGGCGGTGATCCGTAGGCAGATGTGGAATGGGTTGATTTCGATCGTTCTGACCCTCGGGGCCGCATACCTGATCTTTGCCGGGTTGCTCTATGCCTTCCAGGGCAGCTTTGTCTATTATCCCGCGCGCGAGCTGGTCGCCACGCCGGCGGAGTACGGTCTTGAGTATGAGGCCGTTACCTTCAAAGCAAGTGATGGTATATCGTTGTCTGGTTGGTTCCTGCCGGCAGAAGACGCTCGCGGCGTGTTGCTCTTCGTTCACGGCAACGCCGGCAATATCTCGCATCGTATGCTTTCGTTGCAACTATTCAACCGGCTCGGCTTGAGTACGTTTATCTTCGATTATCGGGGTTTCGGCGAAAGCCAGGGAAGCCCCGACGAGATCGGCACCTATCGCGATGCCGAGGCCGCCTGGCGCTACCTCACCGCGGAACGCAAGGTCGACCCGGCGGGTATCGTGATCTTCGGCCGTTCCCTGGGCGCCGCCATAGCGAGCTACCTCGCAAGCCAGCACACCCCGCGTGCGCTAATCGTGGAGTCGGCATTTACGAATGTCCCCGACCTGGCCGCCAAGTTCTACCGCTTCATGCCCGTGCGCTGGCTGTCACGCTACTGTTACGCGACCGTGGACTACGTGCCGCGCGTAGCCGCTCCAATACTGGTGGTACACAGTCGCGAGGACGATATCGTTCCGTACTCGCACGGACGTCGGGTGTTCGCGGCGGCAAACTCGCCGAAGGAGTTCCTGGAAATCAGGGGTAGTCATAACGACGCCTTTATCGTTTCGGGTAAGGTCTACGAGGACGGACTTGACCGGTTTCTGTCGAACACGGCGGAGCTGCGCACGCTGCCCGCGCGCAGCTGACAACATGGCCTGAATGCTGAGCGAGGCACACGGTACGTGGTTGGCATGGCCGAGTGCTTCGTCATCGCTATCGGCGTCGCCAGCGTCTGCTTCGCCCTAGCCCGCATTTCTCACCGGGTATTGTCGCGAGAGCGCGGAGATGGCCGTGGCTACAAGGCGTGCGAGCGAAAATGCGCGGAGGCGTAGTTTGTACTACGTTGAGCCCACTACCGAGCGCGCTGTGGGCACGACTCCAGGGATGGAGGACGACTGCATGGATACAGGACGACTGCAGGGATGCAGGACGACTGCAGGGATGCAGGAGCTAGAGCAACGCAGGAGCGGTTGCCGAGCTAGA
>VRUB01000157.1 GCA_019456345.1 Nitrospira sp.
GCAGGCGCAGATGGCTTTGGGAACTTTGGCCGAAACCAAAGTTCCTCGTCTGCCGGGACCAGACCCGGCTAATATATCTCGCCGGTCAGGCGACCAATCACCAGGTCTCGTTGTTTGCGCAATCTAGACGGAGGCGCTATAGCGGTGCAGCGGTGGTGGAAACACCGTTTCAACACCCTAAGCTCTATGCGGCGCCTGCAAGGCCCACACCCTGCCTGCTCACTGTATTCGGCGGACAGGACGCGCTCCTCCCCGTGCTCAGGTGAGCGTCAGATCCTCGGACAGGATCTTCGGGGTCAGGAAGATCAGGAGCTCGGTCTTGTTGTCGACGATGGACTTGTTCTTGAACAACCACCCCAGCACCGGCACATTGCCGAGCCACGGCACCTGGGTGATGTCCTCGTTCTTCTGGCGCTCGTAGATCCCACCGATCACCACGGTTTCACCGTTGTCGAGCAGAACCTGGGTACGGATTTCCTTAATATTGAGTAAGCCGATCACGGCGTCGGCAAAATTATCCTTGGTAATGACCACGTCCAATAACACGCGATCGTCCGGCGTGATCTGCGGTGTCACCTCCAGCTTGAGGGTGGCGCGCTTCGTAACCACAGAACCCACGCCGAGGACACTGGTGGTAAACACGCGCTCCTCGCCCTGCTCGATCGACGCTTTTTGCTGGTTGGCCGTGATCAGCCGCGGACTCGATATGATCTTGCCCAGACCCTCCGCCTCCAGCGCTGAGAGCTCCAAACTGAGCAGCCCCCCCGTGCCGAGCCTGGCGATGGTCAGTGCCAACGACGCGGGGCTGGTAAACGCGCCGAGCCCCTGGGCTGGCAGGTTCAGATTCAAGCCATCGGCCGTGAGCAAGCCGGTAGTATCCAGTGTGGATCGCTGGGTCACCTGAGCGCCGCTGGTTGTGGCGCTCGATTGCACACCGAACTTCACACCAAGGTTGCGGCTGAAGGTTTCCGTCGCTTCCACCAGCCGGGTCTCGATCATTACTTGACGCACCGGTTGGTCCAGCTGCGCTATCAGCTTGCGCACCTCGGCGATCTTTTGCGCCGTGTCCTGGATGAGAAGGGAATTCGTACGCGAGTCCACCGTCACCTGGCCGCGTGGTGACAGCAGCGTGTTGGACTCGGCGGTGGCCACTTCCGGTTGTCCGGTGGCGGCGGGACCAAACACGGGATGCTCGCCTACAAGCTGTGCGGCCGTCGGCAGCGCCACGATCGACTTGAGCAAGGCGGCGATGTCTTCCGCCTTGGCATAGTTGATCTGGATCAATTCGGAGGTGAGCGGCTCGAGATCAAGCACGGTCCGGCTCGCCTCGAGCTGGGCCTTCTCCTTGGCAGCAACCTCGCTCGCCGGCGCAACCGTCATGACATTGCCGATCCGGCGTATCGCCAGATTCTTGCTGTCTACAATGATGGCCAGGGCATGATCCCACGGCACATCTTTGAGACGCAGCGTAAGGCTTCCCTTGACGCTATCACTGACCACGAAGTTCAGGCCGGTGAAGTCAGCCAGTACCTGTAACGCGGCACGCACCTGGATGTTCTGAAAGTTCAGCGAGAGCTTCTCGCCGGAGTAGCCGAACTCATCGACCGGCCGCTCCTCTTCCTTCTCCAGGATCGGTTTCACATTGACCGTGAACATGTTGCCCGCCTGAAACGCCGATTGTTCAAAACGGCCCTTGGGGGTGATCACCATGCGCGTGTCGCGTCCACTGGGAAAACTGTCGATCGTTTGCACGGGGGTGGCGAAATCGACGACGTCGAGCCGCCGCTGCAAGTCGGTGGGAATCGACGTGTTCAGGAAATCTATGAATATTTGGCCAGCCTGCTCGCCCAGATCGACCCCCACCGCCGGATCCGAGAGCGTGATCTGGATAATGCCCTCACCGGCAGATCCCCGCCGGAAATCGATGCCGCGCACACTAAACTTACCTGGCCTAGTTTGTGCGGCAAAACCCGTCATGCGTGGCTTTTGTGCGGGCGCGATTGCGCGCACCGGAGTATCCAAAATGATTGCAAACGTGTTCCCCTTGGCGCTCGTGGTATAGGCGACCGGCCGCACCAGGCTAAGCACCACACGCGTGCGGTCAGGAGCCTCGATGGTGGTCACACTGAGCACTGCCCCTTCCTTAATCGAGATCGATCTCTTCGTTAGGCCTACCCGTGTGTTGGGAAAATCCAGCGCGATTCTTGCGGGATTGGTGATACTGAATGCCGTAGGTTGGGGCGGGGGCTGGGACATCTCCAGCGTGATCTGCACGCGGCTTCCTGGGAGCACGGCGTAACGGATATTCTTGATTACATTCTCACCACCAGTCACCGGAGCGGTCGGCGGTGCGGGGGTCGCCGCCGTGGTGCGCGTAGCGCCGGCGCCCGGCAGTGCCACAACCCGATAGCCATAATCGGTAGGTGTCACCTCCAGGTGTCCAGGCTCGGTCAGCAGCAAATCGACATTGACCGCCGTAGCGTTATCTGCAAGATAAGGATAAACGCCCTTAACCTTGCCTCGGCGCTCAAGCTCTCCCGCTGCCGGCCCCAGAGTACTGTCGGGGAACGTGAGACGCAGCCGCTGGCCGCCTTCAAGCGAGCTGGTGGTAAAAGAAGCCTTCCCCTCGATCTGGATCTGCAGCACCGCTTCGTCGTCGTCGCTCCACGCGAGCGAACCGATTTCGCCCGCAAACGAGGCAGCTGAACCGAATACCACCGATATAAACATGACGGCGGCCATGCGGCGTGCTGTCAAGGCATACAAAACCATTGTTGATGCTGTTGTGTTCGTTCTCATACCCTTATCTCTCATTCCACAATCGCGATATTGGCTTGGCGTTCAATCCAGTCCCCGAGCGGATTCTGGATAAGTTCGACCAAATTTATCCGCTCTTCTGTAATCTTTGTCACCATGCCGAAGTTCTGTCCCATGTGATCGCCCACCTTGGCGCGATAAACCGCACCATCGGGCGCCTGGATCACTGCCCAGGATTGGTTTCCGCGCGACAACGTGCCCACCATCCTCAGCGAATCGAGTGGATAGTCCTCGAGCGGCTCCTTGCGACGATTCATATCCGGCTGGGGCCCGCCCTTGTTCGCGCCTTGCGGTTTCAAGTTAAACGGCGCAAACGGGTCGGTCAGGTTATCGGCCGTATAAATAAAGGATTCGTGCGTCTTGATCTCGGGCAGTGGCTCCACACGCGGCTTGCGGCCCTTGCGCTGGTCTTTGACCCACCGCTGCAAATCAGCGGCGCCGTCGCCACTACAGCCACCAACCAAAAAGCTTAGTGAGATAAAAAGAATGGTCGGCCCGAGCCGCTTCATCTACCTTCTCCGTCTGCGTTTGCCTTTCTTCTTCTTTTTCTTCTTGGCAATCGCGGCGATCTCATCATCATCGAGGTAGCGATAAGTCTTGGCCTGCGCCGACATCAGCAGCTTGCCAACAGATTTGTTCTTACCCTTCTTGCCGCCCGCGGTAATCGATATGTTTCCGAAGGTCACGATGCGCGGTAGCGCCGCGACGTCGCTGACAAAGTTTGCCAGCTCATGATAACTGCCTCGTACCTTGATGCTTATCGGTAACTCGGCATAAAACTCTCTCGGTTTCTCTTTCTGCGGCTTGAATAGCACAAACTCGAGTCCCTGGCCCAACCCCGCCTGAGTAATATCGATCAGCAAATCCGGTACCTCGGTCGTGTCGGGCAACTGTCGCAACAGACTGCCGAAAGTCTGCTTCATTTCCTGCATCTGTTGCTTGTAGGCAGGCAGGTTCACTGCTAACGCGACCTTGCTCTTGTAAGTCTCTTTAAGCTTGTCCTCGCGTTTGTCTGCGACGTCAAGATTCTCCAGCTCACCGCGTACGATGAACCAGAATCCGGCCGCCAGTATCAGGATGCCAACCACGACTGTCCCGCCGATCTTAAGCGGCAGCGGCCAAGCCGAGATATTATTAGGATCGATGTTTCTTAAATCATCTAGCGTCATGTGCTGGACTTCCGCTATTTTTTCGCTTGGCGGCGCTTCGCCGACTTCGCGGGGGCCGTTTGTTTCTGAACCCTGGCTGTCTCTTTCACCCTTAGCGAGAACGTACTCACGCGATCGCTGCCTTCTGCCCTAACATTAATGACATCGAGGTTGGGGTCCGCGAACCAATCCGACGACTCGAGGTTGCGCATGAGGGCCGACACGCGCGCGTTCGATTGGGCGACGCCCTTTATCGCTATGCTCTTCCCTTTCTGCTTTACGGACGTGAAGTAGATGCCTTCCGGTAGCTTTCGCACGAGGTCGTCAAATACGTGCACGACCTGGGTGCGGTCACCCTGCAGCTCGTAGATCACGTTCATGCGCGCTATCAAAGCCGTACGCTGTTTCTTTAACTCCCGGATCGCCTTGATCTCTTTTTCGAGCTTCGCGATCTGCTGTTGCAGAAAATCATTACGCCGGTTCTGGTTGTCGATCAAACCCGTGACATGCAGGTGCGCATAAAATACAACCAATCCCATCAGTATCCACGCGCCGAACGCCATGGTAAGCAATTGGCGATCTTGCTCCTTGCGGCGTATCTCGCGCCAGGGCAGCAGATTCAGTCGCGTGCTCATTAATCGAAGCCCCGCATCGCGAGTCCGCAGCTAATCATGAGCGAAGGCGCGTCGCTCGCCAGCATCTGTGGTTTGATG
>VRUB01000021.1:0-7280 GCA_019456345.1 Nitrospira sp.
ATTTTACGCGAGGCCCCGGCCGCACGGTTGATCCCTTATCGCTATCCGCGGCCCGACATGAGCCGCATGACCGCCCTGGTGGGCAATGCTGCCGCCAACGGCGTTCTTATCGTCAATCTTTCCATGGGTAGCAACAAGCACGAAGATTGGGATGCCTTCACACATGCGGCGAAGGCACACCCCGATATGTTGTTTGTGGTGTCGGCCGGCAACAATGGTCGCGATATCGATCAACAGCCGGTATACCCAGCGGTGCTGCCGCTGGACAATATCATCACCGTGACCTCGGCGGAGCTAACCGGCGAGCTCGCACAGGGCTCCAACAGCGGCGTGCGAGCTGTGGACCTGCTGGTTCCAGGAGAGAATCTAACGGTAACTGGGTTCGATGGGCGCCCGGTTCGCGTGTCCGGCTCGAGTTATGCCGCCGCTCGCATTACGGCCATGGCAGCGCGGTTGCTTGCGCATCATCCCGACTGGCGCGCAGCCGAGCTCAAGGCCGCGATATTCGCGCGTGCGTTAACACCCATGCTCGACAAGTCAGCGCATGTTTCCCAAGGCTTCATCCCAGACCCGGACAGAGCCGACACACGTCCGGTGGTCAGGCGCGACATCCCGCTAGAAAGCATTGGAAGGCATGTGCTATCAGCGAATGTGGTTGGCAGTTGGTATGGCTATGTCAGCGCGGGCGTTACTGTCCTTGCTGTCGTTCTCGCTTTCGCCCTGATATGGCTGCGCTTAAGCAACAACGCCCTGCCTCTGCGCACGGCCATGGGGCCGAACACGGTGCGCTTGGTTGTCTGGGGCTCAGCAATCCTAATCTCAGTGCTGATAGTCACCGCGCTGCTAGTCGGCCTATCCAAACGCACAGCTGAACAACGCTTCACACATACCTTGCGTCCCAGCTTCGCCTACTTTGAGGGCACGCGCTGGAATCTTGGCGAGCTGCGTCCCGCTACTGCACAGGCAGCAAAAATCCTCGGCCAGTGCCGCATCCTTGTTGCGGACATAGATCTGCACATACTGCGTGGTCCAGATACATTCATGTATTTTCTCGACTCGACAGCTAAAGAGCTCGTCCGCCGTGTAGCGCTTCCCAAACCCACTGTTTATTTTGTCAGGGATAGCTTGCAGAAAGATGCCTATGACGCCGAAGCCATAGGCAAAGGAAACAGCAACACGCGACCGACGCTGATTTATACCGTGTGGATGACGCAGGACATCGCTGATCCCGGGATCAGTCTCGCGCATGAGCTGATACATATCCTGGCCGACAGCGGCGACCACGTCGAGCGGCCGCGCAATGTGATGCGTGCCGATACCTCCCCGGAGAATGTCGAGCTCAGCTCGACCCAATGCGAACAAATCATCAATACCGGCGAGAAAAACGGCCTGCTACGCCGCCTCTCCTCCTCCCCTAAGCCCCTCCCGCAAGGAGCACTGTTTGAGTTTCCCGCGCGTGTCGGGGGAGGCCAGGAGCGGATGGAGATGGGTTAGAGGGAGAGGGAAAGGGTAGAATCGGTATCGGACAAAACGGCCAGACAGCCCGGAACCCATGAACCGTAAAGAACGACGTCGTCTCAACAAGCTCTCGCGCCAGCCACGCGCAAGCGGTCACGATAGTGCGGCCCGGGCACGCCCCGCGGAGGGCGCAAACGAGCTGCTTCAGCAAGGATTTACCTGCCTGGGGGCCGGTCTGTTCCAAGACGCACAGCGGCTGGGCCAGCAAGTCCTCGCACTCGAGCCGAAAAATCCGGAGGCCTTGAACCTCTGCGGTATTGCCGCGTTTCAACTGGGGGATCCCCACCAAGGCCTCGAGCAGCTGCAAGTGGCCGTTAGGTTCAAGCCGGACTACGCCGAGGGCTATAACAACCTGGGAAATATGCTGAAGGCAGTGGGCCAGGCGGCAGAGGCCGAGGCCGCATACCGTCGCAGCCTCGAGATCAATCCGGACTACTTCGACGCACATTACAATCTCGCCATCTTACTCGAGGTGGCGGGAAGGCTGGACGAGGCTGAGGCCGCTTACCGCCACGCGGGCGACATCAAGCCCGACTTTGCGGAGGTTCACTTCAATCTTGGAAACGTGCTGAAGGCTGCGAGTAAGCTCGAGCAGGCCGCCGCAGAGTACCGGCGAACCGTCGAGATGGTCCCGGACCATGCCGATGCGCACAATAACCTCGGTAGCGTGTTGCACGAGCTTGGCGAGTTTGACGAGGCGACGGAACGCTATCGCCGTGCGTTGGAGATTGCGCCGGCTCATGCCCCTGCGCACTATAATCTCGGGATCACTTTGCAGGAGCTGGGAAAGTTCGATGAGGCCATTGCAGCCTACCAGCGCGCGCTCGAACACAAACCGGACTACGGCGAAGCGCACATTAATCTGGGATACGCATTACAGCGATCCGGCAAGCTCGACGCTGCGATAGCTGCATATCAGCGCGCGATCGAGATAGAACCGCACAATGCCCAGGTGCACGCAAACCTGGGCGACGCGCTGTTGGCGCGCGGTGATCCACGCGCGGCCGTGGAAATATGCGATGATTATCTCAAAACCCATGCCGGCAATACCGGCGTGCTGGCATTCAAAACAGTCGCACTGAATGAGCTTGGCGACCCCGAGGCGACGCGGTTCCTACTGGATTTTGAACGTTTCATTCGGCGTGTCCAGATCACCGTGCCGCAGGGTTATGCAAGCCTTAAGGATTTCAACACGGCGCTTGCCCATTACGTGAGCAAGCATCCCACGCTGGTTGCGGCCCCTACCAGCCATGCGACCCGTTACGGCCAGCACTCGGGCGAGCTGTTGACGGAGTCGAAAGGGGCGATTGCGATGCTGGAGACGGCGATTCGCGGAGCGGTCGAGGAGTATCGCCAATCCCTGTCTTGCGAGCCGGACCACCCGTTTGTCGCCAACCCGCCACGGCGCTTCGCGCTCACTGCGTGGGGCGTCGTCATGCAATCGCAAGGACATCAGATCGCGCATAATCATCCGTCGGCATGGCTCAGCGGCGTTTACTATGTCGAGCTGCCGGATGTGGTCACGGAGGCGGACCGATCCCACGAAGGCTGGATCGAGTTTGGCCGGCCACCTGAGCACTTCCACTGCAAGGCTGCGCCGCAGGTAAAGCTGACTCAGCCTGAAGAAGGAGCAATGCTGCTGTTCCCATCATACTTCTATCACCGCACGCTCGCATTCCAGAGCACGCAAAGGCGAATCAGTATCGCCTTCGATGTACTGCCTCTGCCCGAGGGCTGATGCAACCGCCCGCGCTCGCGGGCATTGCGCTTGGCACACTCTACTCTATGCCACCAGTGCAATTGAGCGCGCACGGGTTCGGCGAGGCGGCCGTGGCGCTGGCCTTCGGAACTCTGCCGATTGCCGGTGCCGCCTGGCTGCAAAGCGGTATCGTCGATACAGACGCGTTGCTCGCGTCAGTATCGATCAGCCTGTGGGTAGCTGCCAGCTTGCTGATCAATGAGGTTCCCGTGTGGGCTTGGCGAAAGACTAAACTCTAACCGGGAGCACATCATGCTTTGCTGAGCAAGAGTCTATTCGCGTCTTTCCGTTGGGGGTTTTAAAGTGGAGGTCTCGGCGATCGCTGGTGCGTCATGTAGTTTCCGGGCTAGCGGACGGGTCTGTACGCCGCACTACGCCGACGATGGGATTTGCGGCCCGCATGCAGGCGAGTACGATATACTCAAAACGCGTGGTTAATTGTAGTGCCCGTTGCGCGGCATCGTGCGCCAGCGCTTTGTGCTCGGTGTCTTCTACCATGTTGATCACGGGTACCACCTTGGCGCCCCCGACACCTTTTAGCAGCCCCTCCTCGCTCGCGAGTAATCGTGCAATATGGGTCGGCGTCAAGGGATCGCCCGCGCGCGCACCGGTTACCCGTTCAATCTGTTCCACGCGGTGAGCGATGCGCTCCGACAACGGTGCGTTGATGGCCCGGGCGGACACGATGGGCAAAATGGTTGTGGCGTCTTCGGGAAGCTCGGGCTCGCCCTCGGCCGGGGCCTTGATTAACCGGGCCCGCGCGCCGTCTGCCTTGATAAAGGTCACATCAAAACCGAGCTGGTTATGGATCTCGCGGACCTGTGCGGCCGATACTCCCTCGAACCGGCCGCGTTTGCTGGAAAGCAGCGTATAGGCCACGCAGCGCTGGGTCGCGGCGGCTTCACGTAGGGCAGGCAACAACTTTTCCGGACGTTCCCGTATCACAGCCACCTGTAGCTGCTTTGGAAACGGCGGGATAAACACGGTGGACGTCAACGCCACGCGTCCAGGATGGAGCGTGAGTAAGCGATAGAGCGTGGTTTTCTTTCCGCCGGCCCCGATCGCGCAGACTAGGCCGGAGCGGGCCTGCAACAGATCGAGCAAATTGGTATCCGCCACCTTCAGGCCGCCGACAGCAGCGCCGCCTTCACCGAGAGTATCCGCGGCAGAAAGTTCGCGATCAGCTCCCAATGCTCGCCCGCATCGTGGCTTGCGAACAGGTGGCCGCCGGAGGTACCGAAGTAAATGCCGCTCGGCTGTCGTTCATCGATATCCATCGCCTCGCGTAGCACACTGACATAGGCGTGCTCTTGCGGCAGACCGCGAGTCAGGGGCTCCCAGTCGCGCCCGGCCGTGGTACTGCGGTAAACCCGCAGCCGGCCTCCAACCGTTGCTCGCACGTGACTGCTTTCTTCCGGTATCTGGTACACCGTGTCGGGATCATGCGGGTCAGTGACAATAGCGTAACCAAAATCGCTCGGCAGGCCCGGCGTGATTTCTGTCCAACTTTCCGCCCCATCATCGCTGCGATAGGTTCCGTTGTAACACTGGCGGTAAAGGCGTTCGGGCTTTGCCGGGTGCATGATCAGGCGATGCACATTATGGCCGGTTTCTGGGTAACGCTCGGGGAGATTCTCGGCACGCACGCCACGATTAGCCGGCACCCAGGTCGCGCCTGCGTCATCGCTGCGATACACCCCACCCGCCGACACTGCGATATATACCCGTTCCGGTCGGTTCGGATCGACGCATATGGAGTGAATAGCGAACCCCCCGCGGGCTGGCTCCCAGGTGTCGCGCGTGGGGTGGTAGTTAATTCCCACGACCGGAGTCCAGCTTTCGCCGCGATCGCGGCTGACGAACAACCCTGGTGGATCGATACCACCATAAAGGAACTCGCGCTGCGCAGGGTGCCCCGGCTGTATAAACCAGACGGCTTTGACCGGCTGCTCATAGCTGTCGGTTGGATGGCAAGGTACTTCCTGCAGGGCGAGCCAGGTGCTGCCGCGATCATCGCTGCGATAGATGTGCGTGCCCCATACGAGATGGTAGGCGGCGGCGTAAGCAGTCTGTCCGTCTCTCGGATCGAGCCACGCATGCAGAATCTCATAGCCGGCAATGTGGGGTCCCTCGATTTCCCAGCGGTTGCTTGTCGAGTCGTGCCGGACCAAAAAAAGCCCCTTTTGGGTACCGACGAAAAGCACTAGCGAGTTGCTGTTGCGCTCCATGGTAACTAAATATTCCGCTCTTTTAAGTTTCCAAAGCTCGAAGCCGGCCAGTGGAAAGTAACGAGTGACAAAGAAAAACATCACGACCACAACTTACTACTTGAAACTTGTTACTTGGTACTGCCGTTGTTATTCACCTTCTTCAAACTTCCACAGCTTGATTTGATCATGGTCAGCGGCGTTGGGCCGTACTACTTTGAAGCGCTCCACGATCCCCTCCTCCCCCAATTCGCGTTCGAGCATTAACAGCGTATGGGGCGCATGGTCACAAATGCTGGCAGCAAAACTCGCCTCTTCGCGAGCAGCCGGTAAGGCGGCGGCGATATCCGGCGCCCCGTGGTGCTCGATGAAGTGCGCGGCCAGGCGATCGATCACAAGCTGATACTCCTGATCGCTTATCTCGGTCACTTGCACAAGAGTGCTCCAACCAAAGCTAGCCGTGCCGAGGAAACCGTGGCCAAAGGCTTGTCGCTGCTTAGCACTGAGTGCAGCCGGGTCCGTGTCCAGAAACGCGAACGTCCCCGGCACTGCCCATTCACCCGGGTCCGCTGGATTTTCGTAGACCTGGCTATCTGATTCGTCGAGTCTTATCGTTCGCGGAAATTTCATGGCACGGCTAGCCCGCATTTCTCACCGGGTATCGTCGCAAGGGCGCGGAGGCGTAGCTTACACTACGTTGAGCATACAGCCGAGCGCGATGTGGGCAGATACATGGCCGCAGTAGATAGCCGGTAAGCAAGGCGGGCTAGTGTACCGTACGATGACTGGAACGGGCCTGGACCGACATGATAGCCCTCCCGGCCTCGATCGAGACGGTGCGGGGCCTTTCGCCGGCCTGGGAGGACGGAGCCTAGGCGCGGTGAGTCCTACACAAGGTACGGGTGGGCTCGCCGGCGGTTAGAAACCCGATGAGCCTTGGGGGTTAGTCCTCGCTCCAGTTCTTCAGGACATCATTCAGGAGCGACCGGGCATGTTCCGGGTCGCCGCGGTCGATATAGGCCTTGGCTAGATCGATCTTGGCGGCGGGGGCCTTCCACTGCTGCCCCGCCCCTTCGGAACGAGTGGCGTCGCCGGACCCGGATTTCCGTTTCCGCTTGCCTTTCCGCGTGCGTTTAGCTTTCTTCTTGGTCTTGTTCTTGGACGGCGTTACTTCCGTTTTTATTTTATCGGTACCGGGCTCGACCGCATTCTTGATCGAGTCGAAGTCATCAACTTGCAGTACGGGCATACCGCGAGTTGCCGTATCTTCCACGTCGTCGATCGCAGCGCTCGCTTTATTTTCCACTGGCGACTCTTGCGGCATGTTGTTAAAGATGATTTCCGCGGCGTCATCGTCGACCGTTGGGAGAACCGTATCCAGTAACTGTAAGTCACGCTCATACGCCTTATTATGGTTATCCGGGTCGGACGACCCCCTGGGTTCCGCCCCTAGCTCCGGCTCATTGATTTTGCCATTTGCTTCCGTCGAGCGTGACGATGAGTCGGTGCGGGTGCTGCGATCTTTGCCACGTACTCGCACCAGGCGTATTCGAGTCTCGGATTCGTCGTCAATCGGAACTTTTTCATCCTCGGATTCATAAGGATCCATTAGCTCGAATGAAAACTCTACCCCAGATTCCGGTAGCTCTCGCTCTGATATGACCCGGCGTTCCACGTCCATTAATTGTTTCATCGCTTTCGCGGCATCAGGGCTGCTTGGGTCCAACTCAGCGTAAAGTTGATTGGCAAGATCCTCGAACGCTTCCTTGTCCTGTCGTAAGTAATAGATCGACAAC
>VRUB01000021.1:7290-27778 GCA_019456345.1 Nitrospira sp.
ATCGACAACAGCTTGACCTTTAACGCTCGGCGATCGGGTTCTTTGGCAATCGCCTCCTTAAGCGCCTTCTCGGCATGCTCGTCACGGCCGCAGGCCAGATAGGTCTCGGTCTCTTCAACGGTGTCAGCCCTTACCGTGTCCATAGGTCCGCCCAGATCGGGGATCTGGTCGGTGTAACGCCGGGGTCCTCGCCGCCGTTCGAACGGCACGGGCACAAACCTGCGACGGCGACCGCGGCCACTGCGCCGGTCATTAATAACGGGCACGGCCTGTACCGGGAGCCTCTCTTGCGGGTTTGCTGGAATCCGTTGCTGCCGCGCCGCAACGATTACCGTATCGCGCCGTAAATAGATGAAGAGCGCGACACCTCCAACAACAAGCAAAAACCCTGCAGCCACGAGCGTACCGATCAACAGCCATTGGTTGGCGCCGTTGGCAAACCAGAGCGCGTCCACCGTAGGTCCTGGTTTGCCCCGCTGCGGGGAGGATGTTAGCCGCGCACCGGCATGAGCCGGTTGGGAGACTGGTTTGTCGACCGTCGTGGGTAATGCCGATGTTCTGATTGCCGGTTTAGGCTCCGCGCTGTGGGGCTGCGGTGGGGCCGCTTGCCGCTGGTCCTCGACCCACGCCTCGATTTCAGACTCGAGCCGACGCTGTTGCGCCGCCACCGCTGGCGCTGTGGGCGCAATCTTGTTGTTCAGCCTTTGCGTCAGTCGTGGCGGAGTGTCGGGCAACGGGGGTGGCGCCGTCTTTGCCTGACTGCCTCCCGGTAGTCGATACGGCCGTTTTTTAGTGTGCACCGTAGAGGGAGGTATGGCTTTTTCCACACTCACCGGCGCAGAAATCGCTGCCCGCGGTGGCACCGAATAGGACTTGGCTTTCGGCGATGGATCGATAGCAGTCGTCTCGGGCTGATGCTTTGGCGGGGACCGGTCCACGTCGTTATCTGTTGGCCCCGTTGGCAACGCAGGAGTGATGGAAGCCGGAGCACTCGATGTGGCCGTCACGACCGGTGCCGTCGTGCGGGTGGCCTTCGGACCCTGTCCAAAACCGGGCGGATCGATGAGCGCCATAAACTCACGAACAAAGCGGCCGCCGGCCCAGTCGATTTGCACCAGAAAGCGTACAAAAGGTTCGCGGAACGGCTGCTCGGAGTACAGCTGAAGTGTGTACTGGCCGTCCTCGTGTTCGACCAGGGTGACGCCAATATCGGGCGAGAGCGAAGTGGGCTCAACTCCAGTCGCCGGGCGGACATCGGGCCGCTTGACGATGTTGGCTCTGAGTGTTTTTACCGCGTGCTCATTCAGCGAAGTGAACTCGATGTACGCATCAAGGCGCTCCCCTAGCGGTGAGAGCACCGTAAGCTTACCAAGTCCCAGTGCGTACACGGTCCCCGGCAACAGCGCCAGGACAGCACACAGTAGCATGCGCCGCGCCGATTGTGACATCGCCATGGTTCTTTGGAGCATTCTCTATATCCGAGCCTTGTTCTCCTCCTTCCCCGGCCAACCACGGCCTGCCAGTGGGTGCACCCCGAAGAAAGTTGTTCGAAGAAAGTTCTCCTTCGTATAACACAACTATAGTCCATCCTGGCCGCTCGGTGGCGTTGGTAATTTCCGTTGAGGCGCCGAGTAACATTTTTTTTCCTTTAAAAACAGGTGACTAGCGAGGCCGCCAGCCCGCGGCCCAATTGTGAGCCGGGCCGCGGGCATGAGATCCGGCGCGCCCCTGGGCGGGTGCGGCCGTGGTGAGCAGCCAGAAAACTCCTGAAGGAACCTAGCAGGGTACTGAAAAAGTCCGCCCCTGGGTTTTTAGCTCGCAGAACAAAACGCGGGGTTTTTGCTCTGTTCCACTTTTCAAACACTTACGTGTTTGAAAAGTGTGCGGTGCTTCCCTGCACCGCTCTAGGCAGGTCTGTGACGAGCCACGAGCGGCTTGCCTGGTTGGTCGAAATGTCGAGATGGCCTACACTTGGAAACAGTTTTCCTGCTGTAAGGTCCGTTCCGGGTTGCTCTATGCGTTCATCGGCTTCAACGAGTATATTCCAACGCACGCTGGGCAACCTGCGTAGCGCATGGCGCGCCATCAGCCAGTCGACGCGTGCGGGTGAAGCCCCCGCGTTGCGCCCGGATTTGCCCGATGACGACGCTGAGGCGCTGCGCCGGCAAATGCATGAGTGCCTGGAGGCCAAAGGCGGGGAGGTCTCCGCCCGGGCGCGCGCGGCTGCTTTAGGGCATGCCTACCTCAATCTGAACGAGCAGGGCCGCCGGCGATTCCTGAAAATCCTGGCGGGCGATTTTGCCGTGGATAGCAAAGCACTGTACGCAGCCAGCCGTGATATCCACGAGATCGACAACCAAGAGCATGTCCTGCGCACGCAGGCTCAGTTGCGCGAGATCTTGACCCCACCCCGCCTGAAGCTGCTCACGCAGTTCAACTCGTTGCCCGAAGGCGTGAAGTTTCTGGTGGACCTGCGTGCCGATCTCCTGAGTTTCGTTGACGGAGACGTGCTGCTGCAGAGCCTGGACGACGACCTGCAGGGGCTGCTCACCTCCTGGTTCGATATCGGATTTTTGGATCTCAGGCGTATTACCTGGGAGGCACCGGCCGTGTTGTTAGAAAGACTGATTGCATACGAGGCCGTGCACGCGATTCAATCCTGGGACGATTTGAAGAACCGGCTGGGCCCGGATCATCGCTGTTATGCTTTTTTTCATCCACGCATGCCCGATGAGCCGTTAATCTTTATCGAGGTGGCGCTTGTCTCGGGCATGTCAAACAGCATACAGGTCCTGCTCGAACAGAACGAACCCGCGGAGAATCCGCTCGCCGCCAACAGCGCCATCTTCTACTCAATCTCGAACACCCAGAAAGGGCTCAGGGGCGTTAATTTTGGCAGCTTCCTCATCAAGCGAGTGGCGGATCGTTTGGTTCAGGAGCTGCCGGGGTTGCGCACATTCGCCACGCTTTCGCCGATTCCTGGTTTTTGCCGCTACCTCGAGGCCAATTTGCCACGATATGACATCGAGCTGTTGACCCCTGCTGAACGCGAGGCCATAGATTCGCTGTTCGCTGCCGATAGCAGCAAGGCGGGTATGATGGAGCTGCTGCGCACACCCGACTGGTACCGCGACAAACGAGTCGCGCAGGTGCTTAAGGCCCCGCTGATGCGCCTGTGCGCGCACTATCTGGTGCACGAGCGCCGAAACGCTCGAGTACTGGACCGGGTGGCCCATTTTCATCTGAGCAACGGCGCGCGCATCGAACGCATCAACTGGTTGGGGGACGTCTCTGCGAACGGGCTGCGCCAGTCCGCGGGCTTGATGGTGAACTACCGTTACAAACTGCGCGACATCGAGACGAACCACGAGATTTACCGAACCTCCGGCGAAGCAACGATTTCATCGTCCGTCAAAAAGCTGCTCAGACCTGTGGAAAAATAGGTCGCCCGGCCATAACCTACACCGACCCTGATCTTACCGGTCCGTCGATCAGTTCCGCGCTCGCCCGCGGCCCGTTGGCATCGCTGCCGGCACACAGGCGCGCATCTCACGAGGGGCGAGCCTGTTCGTGCGTGTACTAAATATATAAATATTAATTCAATAACTTATAGGATATTTTTCATTCAATTTCTCACCTGGAGCCGGGTACCGCAACAGCCGGTCGCCGTGCTCCGCCGACCCTATTTTCGGCTTGCGCCGAGCGCTCATGGCTCCGGGTGCCGTGAACAATGAACGCCACTCGACGCCTCGGTGTCGGCGACGGTGCCTTCACCGGCGTGCTCTACGCGCTCGCGGCATTCGGGATCTGGGGGTTGTCGCCGATCTACTTCAAATCATTGGGCCACGTCCCCGCAACCGAGGTGCTGGCGCACCGCGTGGTCTGGGCTACGGTGTTACTGGTTGCCGTGCTATGGCTCCAACGGCGCGGGCTCGAGCTCATCCGGGAGTTGTTGAGCTGGCGCCGCGTGGGCTTTTACCTGGTTACCGCCCTGCTAGTGTCGACCAATTGGCTGATCTTTATATGGTCGATCCAGAACGACCGCCTGCTGGAAGCGAGCCTCGGCTACTACATCAATCCTTTGGTGAATGTCCTGCTGGGCACCGTGTTTCTGCGGGAACGCTTGAATCGTTGGCAGATCGTTGCCGTGGCGCTCGCCGCCGCGGGCGTAATGAATCTCGTGCTCGGTTACGGCAAGTTCCCCTGGGTGGCCCTGACCCTCGCCTTCAGCTTCGGCTTCTACGGACTGCTGCGCAAGAAGGCCGGGATGGACGCGATACTGGGCCTGACGGTCGAGACCCTGCTGCTGGTGCCTGCGGCGCTGCTGTTTCTAGGTTGGCTGGCGTTTCAAGGTAGCGGGGCTTTCGCCCATGCCGGAGCGAAAACGGATGTGTTGCTGATATTTGCCGGCGTCATCACGGCGGTACCGTTGGTTTGTTTTCTCCAGGCGGCTCGCCGCTTGCAACTCACCACGGTAGGGCTGATGCAATACTTGGCGCCGACCCTGAACCTTCTGCTCGCGGTGCTCGCCTACTATGAGCCGTTCACGACGGCTCACTTGATTACATTTGTTTGTATCTGGATCGCATTGGCGATTTACAGCTTTGACGCGTTCTTCGCCCGCCACCGCGAACGGGCAGCGCATGCAGCAAACAGCAATCATTGATCGTGCCAATCTACCGGCGCCCTGATTTCTTGCACCTCACGGGCTGTACGGCGCAGTGTACCTGTTCCATTCCCCTGTGTATGGTAGGTACGGATACTGAGGAGGACAGAGCATGGCTGACCCCAAATATATCGGCTTCGATACATTGAGCTTGCATGCCGGCCAACCGCCCGACCCGGCTACGGGAGCGCGCGCTGCGCCAATCTACCAGACCGCATCGTTCGTCTTTCGCGACGCGGATTACGCGGCCGGGCTGTTCAACATCGAACGGGCCGGACACGTCTACTCGCGCATATCCAATCCTACGAATGCCGTGTTGGAAGAGCGCGTCGCTGCGCTCGAAGGGGGCGTCGGCGCGATCTGCGCGGCCAGCGGGCAGGCCGCATTCCACCTGGCTATAGTGACCATTCTGGGTGCGGGTGATCATATCGTGGCCTCGCGTTCTTTGTACGGCGGCTCGCATAATCTCCTCGCCTACACACTGCCTCGTTTCGGCATTGAGACGACTTTTGTTGATCCGCGCGATGTGGCCGCATTCGCGAACGCCATCCGGCCGCAGACGCGGCTCGTATTTGGCGAGATCCTGGGCAACCCGGGATTGGAGGTGCTCGACATCCCGGCCGTGGCCGAAGTCGCCCACGCCGCGGGACTGCCGTTGCTCATCGACTCGACCCTGACCACACCTTATCTCTGCCGGCCGTTCGAGCACGGTGCGGACCTGATCTTCCATTCCGCCACCAAGTTTCTCGGTGGGCACGGGGTGGCGATCGGCGGGGTTCTCGTGGACGGTGGCCGCTTCGACTGGGAGGCGTCTGGCAAGTTTCCGACATTGACCGAGCCCTACGATGGTTTTCACGGGCTCAATTTCACGGAAGAGTTTGGGCCCGCCGCCTTTATTACACGCGCGCGCCGTGAGGGTTTGCGTGATTTCGGTGCATGCATGAGCCCGACCACTGCTTTTCACCTGCTGCAGGGCGTCGAGACGCTGTCGCTGCGCATGCAGCGCCACGTGGACAATACCCGGAAGGTGGTCGAGTTTTTGAGTAAGGCCGACGCCGTCGAGTGGGTGCGCTACCCGGAGCTTCCCGAGCACCCAGATTACGCGCTAGCCAAAAAGCTCTTGCCCAAGGGAAGCGGGTCGGTCTTCAGCTTCGGCGTCAAAGGCGGCCGTGCGGCCGGCCAGCGTCTGATCGAAGGCCTGCGCGTGTTCTCGCATCTGGCCAACGTCGGCGATGCCAAGTCGTTGGTAATCCACCCGGCCAGCACCACCCATCATCGTATGGACGCAGCGGCGCTGGCAGCGGCAGGCATTTCCGAAGGACTGGTCCGGTTTTCGATCGGTCTCGAGGATCCCGACGACCTGATAGAAGATATCAGTCGAGCACTTTACCGTTCGCAAAAGACGTAAGGCCGGGCATGGATCTGAGTATCGCAGGCAAGTCCGCGTTTATCGCCACCCAGGGGCGTGCCGTGGACCGCTCATTACCGTCGATTGTCTTTGTTCATGGTGCGGGCCTGGATCACACGGTGTGGACACTCATGGCGCGTTACTTCGTGCGCCACGGCCGCAATGTGCTCGCAGTGGACCTTCCCGGGCACGGCCGCTCGCAGGGGCCGTCGTTGGAGACGATCAGTGCCATGGCTGACTGGCTCGCGGAACTGATGGCCGCCGCGGGGCCCGCGCAGACGGCGATCGTCGGGCACAGTATGGGTTCCTTGGTGACGCTGGAGGTCGCGTTGCGCCACCCCGCCTCTACGCAGGCGATGGCACTGCTGGGATCGTCAGTGCCGATGCCGGTGAACGAGCAGCTACTGGCCGCCGCGAAAAGAAATGACCACACGGCGCTCGACATGCTCAACATCTGGGGCCACAGCTACACGGGCCAGATCGGTGGATTCGGGCCGCCGGGGCTGTGGAAGAGTGGCGACAATCTGCGACTGCTCGAGAAAGCCGCGCCCGGCGTCGTGTATGCTGGCCTGAAGGCATGCAACGACTATCCGGGCGACTTGCAGCGCCCGGCGCGGGTGCAGTGCCCGACCCTGCTGGTTATCGGTGATTCCGACATCATGACCCCGCCGCGCGAGGCGGAGAAACTGGCGGGTGCGATTCCCGCTGCACGAACGGCAGTGCTCGAGAACTGCGGGCACGCAATGTTAATGGAGCAACCCAATGCGATTTTGGATACCTTGATCGATTTTCTCTAGAGGATACTGGAAAAGTCCATCCGTTGACGGTTTCTTCGGCTGTGGTGTCATCGGCGTTTTGTTTGCATGCGCAGAGTCTCGAAAGCTTAAAGGCCGTCCACCACCATGATCTGCGCGTGGGCGGCGTTCCGGCGAAACGACCGCGCCTCCTGGTACTCGTTCGAACGATAACAGGTGATGGCTTGCTCGAATGTCGGGAACTCGATGATAACGATGCGCGAGTCGCGTTTATCCCCTTCGAGGATCTGGGCGCGCCCGCCACGTGCCAGGAACTTGCCTCCGTATTTCGCCAGCGCCGAAGGCGTGCGTTTCTTATATTCCTCGTACTCATCAGGATGCGTCACATCCATGAATACGATCCAGTAGGCCGCCATATACACCCTCCCCTTCGCCCCCTCCCATCAAAGGACGGGGATGTTGTACCGTGCTGAGCACTTTACGATGAATTACTACCTCAGAGCATCAAAAACATTCCATCCACGGCTCGCCGGTGTCAGCGACCGGCGAGGGGTGGATCGGGGTGTGGCCATGGAAGCTTTCGATTCCCGCGATTGTTTTGCGACTGCGGCTCCAACCGGCAACCGCGAAATCCAGCGCGACGAGCTTGTGCCCGGCGTCTTCGCCGAGCACCCCGAGCCCCATGATGCCGAATATGCGCTGCGAGGGCCGCACCTGCGGCAGCAGCTGCCAGCACCGTTCGCGCTGCTGCCGCTCGTACTGGGTCATGCGGCGGTGGTAACGCAGGAGGCGGGTGTGGTTCTAGAGTGTCGGCGGTGCCGGGCGGAACATGAGTGAACCGGAAACAGGCGACGATCCAGTGAATCGTCGCCCCGGCGAACGCCCGAGCGAGGATGCCTCGGATCGGTACCCAAGCGCAGCACGGGCCGCAAAACGCAGGGATGAAGCGCGGCACCACCGATTCCAGCGGAAACAAGGATGAGAAGCGAGTTTACGCAATGGAGGCACACCTGCCTCGTGCTCAAGAATCACGATCAGGCCGGCTAAGGAGCCGTATATGCTTACTTGACCCCCTTTCGAATCTCACTCAGTGTCGTCCGCGGCGTGATGGCTTCGGGATCAATCCGAAGTTCAAGGAGCGCGGGTTTGCCTGCGGCGATAGCGCGCTCGAAGGCGGCGGGGAAATCGGCGGTCCGCTCGACTAACTCGCCATAGGCTCCATAGGCCCTGGCCAGTGCGGCAAAGTCGGGATTGATCAGGCTGGTGCCGCTCACACGTCCGGGGTAGTTACGCTCCTGATGCATGCGAATCGTTCCGTACATCCCGTTGTTCACCACCAGTATGACGATATTAAGACCGTACTGCACGGCGGTCGCAAGCTCTTGTCCAGTCATCAGAAAACAGCCGTCTCCAGCGAAGCAAACAACGATGCGCTCAGGATATTGCGCCTTGGCGGCAACCGCTGCCGGTACCCCGTAGCCCATCGAGCCCGAGGTCGGGGCCAGCTGCGAGCGGAAGCTCCGATACTGGTAGAAACGGTGCACCCATGCAGTGTAGTTGCCCGCGCCGTTCGCGACGATGGCATCCGTTGGCAGATTTTCACGCAACCAGCCGACGACTTCCGCGAGTTGAAGCTCACCCGGACCGACGGTGGGCTCGATATACGCGAGGTAATCTGATCTGGCCTGGACCGTGTTTGCCTCCCACGCCAATGAATCGACGGGAGTCAGCGCGCGTACGGCTGCGGCAAAGGCGGGCATGCCGGCATTGATGGCCAGTGTCGGCTGGTACACCCGGCCGAGCTCCTCGACCCCGGGGTAGACGTGTACTAGCCTTTGCCGAGGCTGCGGAACGTCGAGCAAGGTGTAACCACTGGTGGTCATCTCACCCAGGCGTGCACCCACCACGAGCAACAGATCGGCCTCTCGCACCCGTTGGCCGAGCTGTGGATTCACGCCTATGCCGATATCGCCGACGTAGCTCGGATGGGTATTGTCAAATAGGTGCTGGCAGCGAAACGACACCCCAACGGGGATGTTGCTGGTTGCTGCAAAGGTCTTGATGTCTTCGCACGCCTCTCGCGTCCAACCGCTGCCGCCGAGAATCATCAAGGGGCGGGTACAGGCGGACAGCAGCTCGCGCAGGCGGTTCATCTCGTCGGCGCCGGGATGAGATTGAATGATTCGGTACGGCTCGGCATCGTCGACCGCAGCCTGCTCCGTGAGCATGTCCTCGGGGAGTGCGAGCACGACCGGCCCGGCTCGCCCGGCGGTCGCCGTGTAAAACGCGCGGCTCAGATATTCCGGGATGCGGCTGGCCGCATCGATCTGCGCCACCCACTTGGCCATCTGGCCGAACATTCGCCGGAAGTCGATTTCCTGAAACGATTCGCGATCGACCACACCGCGAGCCACCTGGCCGATGAGAAGCACGAATGGCGTCGAGTCCTGGTAAGCGATATGTACACCTGCGCTGGCGTTCGTCGCACCGGGTCCCCGCGTGACCAGGCACACGCCGGGGCGGCCCGTGAGCTTCCCGTAGGCATCGGCCATCATGGCCGCGCCGCTCTCATGGCGACATACTATTAGTGATATTTCCGGTGTGTCGTAGAGCGCATCCAGCAAGGCCAGATAGCTCTCGCCGGGCACGCAAAAGGTCCGTTCCACCCCGTGCACGCGCAGCTGATCCGCCAGAATGCGGCCACCCGTGCGCGGCTTGTTCGATTTACTCACTTGATTCAGTATCCGTGTCAGAGATGCAGTTGTACCACGACCTCCGGGTGGTCTAATACCGCCTCGGGGACGTAGGCACCCGCTTGCAGATAGCCGCGCCGCTCAAGCTCGACGAGATAACCTTCAGCGCAGATGTCGGCTCCATCAGCCAGGCGCTCCAGAAGCTCACGCATTGTTGTCGAACTCATGTCACCCTCCTTCTCACCCGCAGGTGGAATCTAATCGTTATTCTAATGCGAAAATAAATAGCGGGAAATTACAAAGGTATCGATAATTTCGTTATGCTTAGCCCAGCCAATAGCTCTACTCAAGAGATAGCAAGCCTTGCGCCACATGCTATGCGAAATACCCATGTGCACGGTTTCCCGCAATAAATGAAACCGGGACACCACCATATTACCGTACTGGGAGCAGGAATTGTTGGCGTCGCTTGTGCGCTATTCCTTCAGCGCGACGGATATCGGGTCACACTGATCGATCGGCTTGGGCCCGGCGAAGGCTGCTCCCGCGGTAACGCCGGCATTCTTGCCGCTGAGCACGTGATGCCGCTGGCAACGCCCAGAAACATTCGAAAAGTGCCCGGGATGCTGCTCGATCCGCATGCACCCCTGCACATTCGGTGGCGTTATCTGCCGCGCTTGTTACCCTGGCTCTGGCGATTCTGGTTATGCGCCCGGCCACATGCTGTTGCGGCCAGCAGTCAGGCCCTGGCAGCATTGCAGGGCGGTGCGCTCACGGCTTACGGGACCCTGCTCGAGCAGGCGCGTGCCCACCAGCTGGTTCGCACGGATGGATGGCTGTGTGTCTACGAGAGCGAAAAAGAGTTCGTGGCTGATCGAATCGAGCGCGAGCTGCAGCGCCACTACGGTATAAGGGTCGAAGAGCTAACGGTTGACGAAGTGCGTGAGCGCCTACCTGCCATCAGCCGCAGCATACAACGGGGCGTGCTGTATCCTGATTCCGCCTACACCATCAACCCGCACCGCCTTGTACAGGTGCTGGCGGAGGATTTTCAGCGCCACGGCGGCATTATGCAACGGGCGGCGGTGAATAACATCGACGTGACGCCTGGACAGCGCGTCCGCATACTTACGGATGCCGGGGCGCACGAGACCGATAGTGTCGTGTTGGCGCTCGGCGCGTGGTCCGGCCGTTTGAGTGCGCGGCTGGGCAGCCCGGTCCCGCTCGACACCGAACGCGGTTATCATGTCATGCTGCCGCGGCCCGGAATCGACATTAGCTTGCCGGTGATGTTCGGCGACCATAAGTTCATAGCTACCCCGATGGAACACGGCTTGCGACTAGCCGGTACGGTCGAATTTGCCGGTCTGGATGCGCCCCCGAACTACGAGCGGGCCCGCATATTGATCACGCGGGCACGTCGTTTGTTGCCCCGTCTGCAAGTGCAGGGGCACTCCGAGTGGATGGGCTGTCGCCCGAGCTTGCCCGATTCCTTGCCCGTTATCGGCCGCTCACCGCACTATCGGAATGTCTACTTCGCCTTCGGGCACCAGCATCTCGGCTTGACGCTCGCTGCCGTAACGGGCCGCCTTATTGCAGATCAGGTGGCAGGCCGGACCAGCGACATCGACCTCACGCCCTACCGTATCGATCGTTTCTCGTAATGGCGTGAGGCGACAGCGGTGAGACGTGAGGAGAGAAAAGCTACCTCGCCCCGCCCCTTACTCCTCACTCCGCAAATGATACAGTGCACCTGTGTCCATGGAACCGATGATCATGATTCCCGAGGGACAGGATGGCGCCGGCGGCTATCGTGAGCACGACATTTTGGTTATTACCGAACAGGGTACCGAGGACATCACCCGCTTCCCTTTCGGGCCGGAGCACAATGTCATCAAGGAATAGCGTTTTACCAACCATGGTTCGCCGAGCTCGGGTCTTGTGACAGTGTATGGATCCTAACTTTATTCTCATCCAAGGCGCCCGGCAAAATAATCTCAAGGGTTTCACGCTGCGTTTGCCCTTGAACGAGCTGATCGTCATCACCGGCGTAAGCGGATCGGGAAAATCCTCGCTCGCGTTCGACACCATCTACGCCGAAGGGCAACGGCGCTACGTCGAGACCTTCTCGCCTTACGCACGGCAGTTCCTGGAGCGCATGGACAAGCCGCAAGTGGACCACATCGAAGGCATCCCCCCGGCCATCGCGATTGCCCAGACGAACCCGGTGCGTACCTCACGTTCCACTGTGGGCACCATGACCGAGCTCAACGATCACCTCAAGCTGCTGTTCGCCCGCGCTGCGATGCTTTTTTGTCGGGGCTGTGGTCAACCGGTACGGCGCGACTCGCCGATAGGCATCTACGAGCAGCTAGTGGCAAACCTCCGTCCGGCCACTAATGCAACCTCCTCCACAGTCATGCTTACCTTTCCTGTGCGCATTCCGGAGAATTTTTCGGAGATGGAAGTGAAGGAGTTGCTCGCACAGCAAGGCTATACAAGGATCCACCGGAAGAAAGGGCCGCTACTGGAAGTAATTCAGGACCGCGTTCGCCTCGAGGGAAGTCAGCGCGAGCGCATCGTCGAAAGCCTTGAAGCGGCCGTGAAGCACGGTCGGGGGAAGGTCAACGTTTATCCGCTCGATGACCGGGCAAAGCCGCAAGCCCCCTCGCGGTTCTCCACCGACCTGCACTGCCCCGAGTGCGACATTCATTACCATGACCCCGCATCGAGCCTGTTTTCTTTTAACTCACCGATCGGTGCATGTGAATCATGCCGCGGCTTCGGGCGAATCATCGGAATCGATTACGCCCTCGTCATACCGGACGAGGGCAAAACCCTGGCGCAAGGTGCGGTCAAACCCTGGCAAACAGAAAGCTATCGCGAGTGCCAGAGCGACTTGATGCGCTTCGCGCGCCGGCGCGATATCCCCGCCGATATTCCGTGGCGCAGGCTTTCCAAGGCGCAGAAGCGCTGGGTGCTCGAAGGCGAAGGGCCTTGGGAGGATGGCCATTGGTACGGCGTGCAACGATTCTTTAGATGGCTCGAAACCAAGAGTTACAAGATGCACATACGGGTGCTGCTGGCAAAGTACCGTGCCTACACGCCGTGTCCGGACTGCAAGGGAGCGCGGTTGAAGCCCGACGCGCTGCTATGGCGGTTGGGCACCGACGCGGATGCCAGCCGCGTACTGGCGCGCGAAAAGCGATTCAGGCCCATTTTCGCAGACGCTCGCGAGCAACAGTATGACTCACTCCCGGGGCTTACCATCCATGATGTCATGCTCTTGCCGATCGAGCACTGCCACCAATTCTTCGAAGGCCTGCAGCTGCCGGCGCCCTTAGACGAGGCCACCGAGCTGCTGGTCAACGAGATCCGTTCGCGGTTGCATTACCTGGTGGAAGTCGGGCTCGGTTATCTCACGCTTGACCGCCAGTCGCGCACCCTGAGCGGCGGCGAGGTGCAGCGCATCAATCTCACTACGGCCCTCGGCACATCGCTGGTCAACACGCTGTTCGTACTCGATGAACCCAGCATCGGCCTGCACGCACGCGATCTGCAGCGCGTCATCGGTGTGCTGCGGCGCCTGCGGGATGCAGGCAACTCGCTCATCGTGGTCGAGCACGACGCTCAGGTCATGCTCGCTGCCGATCGCATTGTCGACCTGGGACCGGGCCCCGGTGAGCGCGGCGGAAAGCTCGTTTTCATGGGAACGCCGGCGAATTTGCTGCATACGAAGCGCTCGCTGACCGCGCAGTACTTGACCGGCAAACGGGATGTCCGCAGCGACAAGACCGGAACAGCCAAGCCGATTACGCCCACGACCCCATATCTCGAAATACTCGGTGCGGCCGAGCACAACTTGAAGCACGTTGACGTGCGCATCCCGCTCAATCGCCTGGTATGCGTCACTGGGGTCAGTGGGTCAGGCAAGTCCACCCTTATACAAGACGTCTGTTACAACGGGCTGTGCAAGCTCAAGGGCAAACCGAAGGAGCCGCCTGGCCAGTATCGCACGCTCCACGGGCATGAGCAGGTCGGTGACGTGGTGCTGGTGGACCAGTCGCCGATCGGTAAGACCACACGTTCCAATCCGGCCAGCTATGTAGGCGCGCTGAGTCCTATACGCAAGGCCTTCGCCGCGGAGCCGCTTTCGCGCGAACGCGGGTACACGGCCGGCACCTTCAGCTTCAACTCGGGTAATGGCCGCTGTCCGACATGCGGCGGCAACGGCTTCGAGCATGTCGAGATGCAATTTCTGAGTGACGTTTATCTGCGCTGCCCGGACTGCGACGGTCGTCGTTACCGCCCCGAAGTGCTGGAGGTAAAACTGCTGCCCAGCAAGCCGTTGCTTGCATCCAGAAGCACGCGCGCGCCCACCATCGTACGGGCAAAATCGATTGCCGATGTTCTGGACATGACGGTGTCGGAGGCGATCGAATTTTTTGTAGGCGACCTTGAGCTGTTACGAACACTGCGTCCCTTGCAGGCAGTGGGGCTGGGTTACTTGAAGCTCGGTCAACCGGTCCCGACACTGAGCGGCGGCGAGGCGCAGCGCCTAAAACTTGCCGGTCATCTTGCCAAGGCCGGCCGTAAAGCGGAAACGACTAATGGTACCTTGTTTCTTTTCGACGAACCGACGACGGGGTTGCACTTCGATGATATTGCCAAGTTGCTAAGGGCCTTCCGGGAACTGTTGGCCAAAGGGCACTCGCTGGTGGTCATCGAGCACAATCTCGACGTCATCCGCGCGGCCGACTGGATCATTGACCTGGGCCCCGAAGGCGGGGATGCCGGCGGCGAAGTCCTCTGCGTGGGGACGCCCGGCGAAGTCGCACGATGCAAACAAAGCCACACAGGCACGGCACTGCGTGAGTATGAAGCCGCTACGAGATTGACCGCGTTGTCCGCAGATCTTACAAAAGCGCAAGCCGGTCCCACCCTAGCCCAGGAGCATCGTCGGTCAGCGCCGATTACTAACCACGCTATGCGCATCCATCGTGCCCGCGAGCACAACCTGAAAAACATCGATATACAGATTCCGCGTGATTGCTTTACGGTCATTACCGGCGTAAGTGGTAGCGGCAAGAGCACAGTAGCTTTCGACATCCTGTTTGCCGAAGGACAGCGACGTTACCTGGAGTCGCTCAATGCGTATGCAAGGCAATTTGTCCAGCCTGCCTCGCGGCCCGACGTCGATGCTATTTTCGGGATGCCCCCGACCGTCGCCATCGAACAGCGCACCAGCCGCGGCGGACGCAAGAGCACCGTTGCCACGATGACCGAAATCTATCATTTCCTGCGCTTGCTGTTCGTCAAGCTGGGGACGCAATACTGTCCCGCGTGCGACATCCCGATCCAGCCACAGACGCTAGAGGGGATATTAGCGAATATTCTGCGACGGTACCGCGGACAACATATCCACGTGCTCGCGCCACTGGTGGTCGCGCGCAAGGGCTATTACACCGATCTGGCGAAGTGGGCCGCCGGCAAGGGTTTCTCGCGCTTGCGTGTGGACGGTGAGCTCGTGCCAACGGCCGACTGGCCGCGTCTAAGCCGCTTCAAAGAACACAACATCGAGTTGCCTGTTGCCGAGCTGGAGGTCACACCAAACACTGAGCCCATCGCGCGCGAGCTACTCGAACGAGCGCTGGCGTTTGGTGGCGGTGTCGTCAAAGTTGTCAATTCCTCGAGGTCGGACAGCAGCTCGCGAAGAACGAAAAGACCAGGACGCCGCTCGCTCTCTCCCTCTGGCGGGCAGTGGCAGGATGAGGAGGTCGTCTTTTCCACCCAACGCGCCTGCCCCGGTTGCAGTCGCAGCTTCGAGGCGCTCGATCCACGTTTGTTTTCATTCAACTCGAGGCATGGTTGGTGCCGCCGCTGCTACGGTACCGGCCTGCTGCTCGAAGGCTTCGACGAAGACCAGACGGGCGAGGAGATCTGGTGGAATGAATGGTGGGACGGTGCTGCCAGGGCCTGTTCCGCGTGTAACGGGCGACGGCTGCGCCCGGAAGCGCTGGCGGTGCGTTTTCAAGACTACAGCATCGCCGAGATAACCGCCGAGCCCGTGGCCGCAGCAGAGCGGTTTTTCCGCACCCTTCGACTGCGCGGACGTGACGCACAGATCGCACGTGATATCCTGGCAGAGCTTCGTTCGCGTCTGGCCTTTCTCAAGCAGGTCGGTTTATCCTACCTCACGCTCGATCGGTCTGCACCGACGCTCAGCGGCGGCGAGGCCCAACGCATCCGGCTCGCATCACAGTTGGGATCGAACCTGCGTGGCGTGTGTTACATCCTCGATGAGCCGACCATCGGCCTGCATCCCAGAGACAATCGCATGCTGCTCGATACGTTGCGTCAGCTCGAGGCAAAAGGAAACACTATCGTCGTAGTCGAGCACGATGAGGAAACGATCCGGCAAGCCGAGCACATCGTGGACCTTGGCCCGGGCGCCGGCGTGAACGGCGGCAGGGTCGTGGCCGAAGGCACGGTCCAGGATCTCCTGCGCAACCCACGCTCGGTTACGGGACGATTCCTTGCACGTCCTCTAAGACACCCTTTGGTCAACGCTCGCCGTGGGGTAGCAACAGGCAAAGGCAAGCAAGCGCAAGCGTCGCTTCTTGAGATTGTGGACGCCGGCCTGCATAACCTTAAAGATCTTCAGGTGCGCATACCCTTGGCGCGATTGGTCTGCGTCACCGGCGTGAGCGGCAGCGGGAAGAGCACGCTGGTCAGAGAGGTCCTGCACGACAATCTGCGACAAATCGTTAACCAGCAACACCCGCGCCAGCGGCGGCGGCGTGCGGTGAGACTGCACGGTTGCAACGAAATAAGAGGCTACGATGGCATCGGGCGGGTGCTCGAAGTCGATCAGACACCTATCGGTAAGACCCCGCGCTCTTGTCCAGCAACCTATGTGGGGTTCTGGGACCGTATTCGCCGGCTGTATGCGACGACGACGGAGGCACGGCTACGTGGATACACGCCGACACGTTTCTCCTTCAATGTCCGCGGGGGTCGTTGCGACACTTGTGAAGGCCAGGGTGTGAACAAAATCGAAATGAGCTTCCTCCCCGATGTCCGGGTGTCGTGCGAAACCTGTGACGGCGCCCGTTTCAATTCCGAAACCCTGGCGGTCCTGTTCAAGGACAAATCGATTGCCGATGTGCTCGCGATGAGCGTGGACGAGGCGGTGGAGTTTTTCGCGGCCCAGGCCCCGATTCACCACGCCCTACGGCTATTGCAAGATGTCGGGCTCGGATATCTTACCCTAGGCCAGCAAAGCCCGACCTTGAGCGGCGGCGAGGCGCAACGCATCAAGCTCGTCACTGAGCTGGCAAAAGCCAAAACCGCGCCCCCCGATGCCAGGGGGAAATCCTCAGCACTCGCGACGCACCGCTCCACGCTCTACATACTCGATGAACCCACCATTGGGTTGCACATGGCCGACGTGGAAAAGCTCATTCACGTCTTGCACCGCCTCGTAACGGCCGGCAACACGGTGATTGTAATCGAGCACAACCTCGATATCATCGCGGAAGCCGACTGGGTGATCGATCTTGGCCCCGAAGGCGGTGACGGCGGCGGGCGTATTGTCGCTCAGGGGCCACCAGAGACGATCGCCTGCGTCCGCAAAGGCTCCCATACCGCGAAAATCCTTTCGGGCTTTCTCAAGGAACGCAGCGTATCGCGCAAGATGCCCTCATCTACGATGAACTGACCGTGACCGTTCTTTTGCTGCTAGGCACGTTCGCTGTTCATGAACACCTGATGACCAGCTCCAGTGACGCGCGGCTTAACGGTACACATCCATCCGCGGTAACCTGAACGGTTTGGCCCAGTGTCATCGCGCGGTTGGCGACGCTGTTCATAAGAATCATGTGCAGGAAGAACACCATATTCGGCTGCGCGACGAAGGCATTGCCAGTGTAGAACATCGGCCAATCCATCCACGTGGGCGTGTAGGTCGCGCCCAGGCTGTAACCGCAGGCGCTGAGCCGATGTGCCTGGAAGCCGGCCGCATCGAACGTACGGGCATGGGCATCGAACACTCCACCGATCGGATGCCCCGGTTTGAGTGCCTCCATGCACGCGCGCATGGCATCGACGCAGGCTCTGTGCATGGCGATGTGCTCGGGGTCCGGTTGGCCGATCACTATGGTGCGCATCAGGCACGCATGATAGTGGCGGTACACGCCGGCAAACTCCAAGGTGAGCTGATCCTTGTCACACAGATGACGGCGTCCGGTGAAGTAGCGTACTAATAATGCGTCATGTCCTGATCCGATAATGTACTCGTTGCCCGGATAGTCGCCACCCCCACGGAACACCGCGCCATGCATGGCCGCGAGGATGTCCCCTTCGAAGGCCCCGGGCCGCGTCAGCTCCACGGCCTGGTCGAGCGCGTCATCGGCCAGCTCGGCCGCACGGAGAGCGTACTTGATTTCTGCCGGGCTTTTGACCACGCGAAACCCGCTCACCAGGTCCGAGGCATCCTTCAGCGCGCAAAAGCCGTCGAGCGCAGCCTCCACCCGCCGCCAGTTGTGGGCGGTCAAACCGTACGCGTCGAACTCTATACCGAGCTTCTTTGCCTTGCAGCCGTGCTCGGCCAGGATCGCGCGCAGATCGTTCGCCGGGTTCTTGCCCGCTTCGTCCACCCAGATACGGATATCCTCGATCACCGAGGTGTGTTGCGCCTGGCGCAGGTCGGGCGCACGGGTCAACAATGTCATACGGCCATCGCCGCCCAGATATAGGCACTGGAAAAAACAATAGCCAAATGTGTCGTAGCCCGTCAGGTAATACATGCTCTCCTGGCGGAACATCAACAGACCATCCAGCCCACGTATGGCCATTTCGTTTGTAACCGCCGTGCGCCGGTCGGCCAGCTCCTGCTCGGAAAAATGAATGGCCATTTCCCGTGATCCCGTAATGGATTTCTCCTGATCGCCAAGGATGAAGTATACGGAATATACACCAGGGCGTTGAAACGGTAGCATGGTGCCCGAGCCCCGGGTGAAAGGAGGCGTTCGATGTTGAGGAGTGGCGATAAGTATCACGAGTCACTGCGCGACGGCCGACAGGCATGGCTAAACGGCGAAAAGGGCAAAAATATCCCGACCCACGCCGCATTCAAACTTATTGTCGATGCACGTGCATGCATCTACGGCATGGCCCGCAAGGATAGTTACCGCCGAGTGCTGTCCTGTGTCGATGAAGCTACCAACGAACCAAATTGCATCGCCGACAGGCCGCCTACTACGCGCGAGGATCGGCACGCCAAGCGCTGCGCCGACGCCGGCAGGCTTCGCGCAACTGCAAAAAGGACTAACGACGCATGAACAAGTGCAATCTCGCTAGCGTCGACATGATAAAGCAGCTCGTAGCGTTCGATACCACGAGCCGCAACCCGAACATGCTGTTGATCGAGTACATCCGCGATTATCTCGCAGATTTGGGTGTCGATTCGCATCTCACGTTCGATGATTCCGGAAAAAAGGCCAACCTCTACGCGACCTGCGGACCACAGGATAAGCCCGGTATTCTTTTATCGGGTCATACAGATTGCGTGCCTGTCGATGGTCAGGACTGGAAGACGGACCCGTTCCACGTTCATGCGCAAGATGACCGGCTTTACGGGCGCGGAACCAGCGACATGAAGTCATTCATTGCCATCGCGCTGGCGGTGCTGCCCGAGATGTTGGAACGTGGGTTGAGATCGCCTGTTCACTTTGCCTTCTCATATGACGAGGAGATCGGCTGTGTCGGAGTCCAGCGCCTGATCGCGCAACTCGAGGGGATGGCGGTGAAACCGCGTGCCTGCATCGTGGGCGAACCAACCGGCATGCAAGTGGTAACGGGACACAAGGGCAAGTATGGCGCGCGCTGCCATGTCCACGGGCTCGAATGTCACTCGGCGCTGGCGCCGCAAGGGGTCAATGCCGTCGAGATCGCCGCCGAGCTGGTCGCGCGCCTGCGCAAGATGGGGCAGCACCTGCGTGAGCACGGGCCCATAGACGACACATTCGACCCGCCCTGCACCACGGTTCATACAGGCATCATCCAAGGCGGCACAGCGCTCAACATCGTCCCCAAGCTTTGCACGTTCGAGTACGAGATCCGTAATCTTCCCGACCATGACGTGGCACCGTTGATGGCGGAGCTGGAGGATTATGCCGACAACGTGCTGGTGACAGAAATGCGCGCGATATCCGAGGAAGCCGGAATCTCGTGGGAACCGTTGGCCAGCTATCCTGGCATGACGGCTGATGAGGATAGCGAGATCTCCCGACTGGCCAAGGCTCTGAGCGGAAATGATTCCTCGGGTAGAGTGAGCTTCGGTACCGAAGCCGGCCTGTTTCAGGCGGCCGGGATACCCGCCGTTGTTTGCGGGCCCGGCCACATCGCACAAGCGCACAAGCCGAACGAGTTCATCGATCTGGACCAGGTAGCGCGTGGCGAGGCCTTCGTGTCCGCATTGATGGCCGAGCTTTGTGAACGGTAATTTGACCAACCCGCCTGGGACACGGGCCCTGAGGTCCGCTGAGGCCGGAGAATGGCGCGCACACCGAGACATCGCTGGTGGTCGACCGGCGCCGGATTAGTCGGTGCAGCCGTACTTGCCTGGGTATTGTGGCGCATCGACTTCGCGCGCCTGGCCACTATCATTGCCGGGGCGGATGTGGGCTATCTGTTCTTGGTGCCGCTGGCGATCGCACTCGAGCAGCTGGTCCGTGCCTGGAAATGGCGACAGCTGCTGTATGCAATACGCCCCATTGCCTCGCTGCGCCTGTTCGGCGCAATCATGGCCGGCTATCTGGCCACACTGCTCGTCCCCTTCGGCGTCAGCCCGCTAGTGCGCTCCTGGCTGGTCGCCCGACTGGAAAATCTGACGGTGAGCGCTGTGCTGGCCACCGCCACCATCGACCGACTGGTTGACGGCGTAGTTTTCAGCGGTTTTGTAGAT
>VRUB01000158.1 GCA_019456345.1 Nitrospira sp.
CGCATTTGGCATGGGTAAAAGCCCGCTTGGTAATGCCTTAAGACACGTACCGTCTGCTGATACCTAAACGAAGCCCTGCTGCCTGTCGCACCCTCTGGAAGAAGTGAGCCAGGCTTGGAATACCGGCCGAAAAGACGTCCATTGGCGGACGACTCCTTTCGAGCGAAATCTGCGACAGATTAAGCCTATATCGCGAGACGGGCAAGTAGATAAGACGATTTCTCGGCGGGGCGATATGTCAGATCTGACTACGGCCATAAGGTTTGGGTAACACCCATTGTCGTAATACACTCCAATTCAAGAGCAGAACCACAAATTCTTACCTCCGTCAGTTTGTTTTCACTGGAACCCAAAAGACGATGCGCCTGACACCGAAGGTCAGTGAGGTCATCGACCGGCAGGACCTCAGGCGCGCAGTGCGCACGCTCGCCTACGGTACCGTCGGTGGGGCGGTATTTTATTGGTTCAACATGCCGCTTGCCTGGATGATGGGGGCGATGGTGGTTACGACCGTGGCGTCCCTGGGTGGCAAACAGCTATATGTGCCGCAGTCGCTGCGTGCGACCATGGTGATGGTGCTAGGCGTGCTGCTCGGGAGCGCGTTCACGCCAGAGGTCATGGCACAGGCCTCACGCTGGCCGATCACCTTGTCGGCGCTGCTCGTCTATATCGCGTTAATTACCGCAGTGCTGTATCTCTACTTTCACAAGGTTCTTGGATACGATCCGGTCACGGCGTATTTCTCGGCGACGCCTGGCGGGCTGAACGAGATGGTGATTGTCGGTGCGGCCTTCCGCGGCGATGATCGTACGATCGCCTTGATTCATGGCTCCCGGGTTCTGCTGGTCGTGCTGGTGATCCCGTTTTGGTTCCGGTATACCGAGGGCATCGGTGCCGGCGTTTCATTTCGCGGGCCTTCTCTGCTCGACAGCAGCATGCTTGATCTTGGTGTGTTGACACTATGCGCCGTGGTCGGAGCCGCCGGCGCCCGCCTACTACGCCTGCCAGCGTACCGCATCGTCGGTCCGATGCTGGCGACGGCCGCGATTCACATCGCCGGATGGACCGAATCCAAACCACCCTATGAGCTCGTATTTATCGCGCAAGTCGTGGTGGGCGCCTCGGTTGGGGCGAGATTTGCCGGCGTTCCGTTAGAGCGTGTGGTTCGCACGATCGCCGCCTCGGTCGGCTCCACGTCTGTGATGTTGGTGTTCACATTCCTAGCCGCCCTGGTGCTTGCCCCCTTGACCGGCATTCCGAAGGCGCCAATCGTGCTGGCGTTCGCGCCGGGTGGGCTTGCGGAGATGAGTGTGATCGCGCTCTCTCTTGGCATCGAGACCGCATTCGTCGCGACACACCATGTCGCGCGCATCGCCATGATTGTGATCGGCGCGCCGATTGTCTTCCGGACCGCACGACGTTTGCGCAGGCAAAAAGAGGGAGCCTCACCTCCGGCGGAATGAACGGGAAACCCGGTAGCCAATTGGCTTATAGCTATTGCCAATCAAGCGCGTAAGGTCAATAATATTAAGTAGTGTTTCGCGGGTCGCTGCAAGGATTTGGAAAAAGGTTTTCCGCAATCCTTTTTCGGTAACCCATCCGTGACACCGACCTTGCGGGCTCAGGGAGGATCAATGCGCGCACAGAGGGAGTTATCGTGACCGACAGACCGGAACCGGCCAATCGGCGCTCCGGAGAGCGGCGATTTGCCGGGGTCAAGGCCATGGTCACCCACGATCAACTCGGCCTTACCAAATGCAAGCTTCGCGATATCAGTCTCGACGGGGCCTTTATCGAAACGGGCACACTCGTTCTGTCGAAAAACGCCGACGTTGACCTGGTACTGAAGATTCGCGCTGGCGACAGAAACCGGCACTGTCGATTCCAGGCGACAGTCACCCGAGTGACTGCAGAGGGCGCGGTCCTTGAATTCCGGCATCTCAGCGAGTCAGAGTACCGGACCCTCTTCGATATTGTTCACGAAGAGTGATCGGGTGTTGCACCGGTAACGCTGCGCTAGCGTCGGGCGGCCTGGCCGGCGGAGGTCCCGGCGATGCGCCCGAAGACGGAACCCGCCATCAATCCCGAGCCGCCAGGATAGTTAAAGTAGAATAGCCCGCCCACCAGCTCACCGGCCGCATAAAGATTGGAGATGGGATTACCATCACTTTCCAGTACCTGGGCGTTTTGATCGATGCGCAGCCCCCCGAACGTGAACGTAATGCCGCAGGTTACGGCGTAGGCCTCGAACGGCGGTTCGTCGATCGTATTGGCCCAGTTGGATTTGGGGACCTCGAGGCCCTCGGTGCAGCGCCCGTCCTTGACGGCGGGATTGAAGGCAATATCCGTGCGTACCGCAGCGTTGTACTCCCTGATCGTCGCAAGCGCGCCCCCGGGGTCTACATCCTCGAGCTTTTCGACAAGCTCCTCCAGGCTGTCGGCCCGTACGCGTGTGACCTGGCGAATGCGGTACTCGTCGCGCAGCAAGGGGATGACTTGGTTGTCGAAGATCTGCCAGGCGAACTGGCCGGGCTGCCGAAGGATAACTCTGCCGTACTTCGCGTAGGTGTAATTGCGGATGTCGGCGCCCTCGTCGACAAAACGCTCGCCGCGCGCGTTCAGCATGATACCGAGCGGGTAGCTGTGCTTCTGGAAGTTGTCGCCCACTGCGAGATCGCCGAACGCGGGGGCGTTGCGCTCCCAACCCACGGCATGACAGCCTGACCAGTTGCCCCACGGCATGGCGCCGATATCGAGCGCCATGCGAATGCCGTCACCGGTGTTGAAGCGTGTACCACGCACCTTCGCAACGTCCCAGCTAGTGCCCAGATAGCGCGTGCGCCACTCGGCGTTGGCCTCGAAGCCGCCGCATGCCAGCACCACGGCCCGGCTCTTTATTTCTACGGTCTTGCCCTTGTGCCGGACACGCACGCCTTCCACGGAATCGTTATATAAAAGGTCAACAGCGCGGGCATCGTAGAGGACCTCGATGCCTTCGTGCTCGGCCGCAGCAAAGAGCATGTCGGTAAGCCCCGGACCGCCGCCCCAGGCCTCGAGCACGATGCCGCCCCAGAACTTGAACTTGCCGTCAATCTTGAACGCCTGACGACCCCACATGGGTATGAAACGCACACCCTTGGAGCGCATCCACAGCAGTGCCTCCTTGCTGCGTGTTACCAGCAGCTCGACCATGTCGGGATCGGCGCGGTACTCTGTGACGCGCGCCAGGTCATCGAAAAACTGCTCCTCCGTGTAGGCACCGAAATCGGAATTCGCGATCTCCTGCTCTGTAAGGTCCGGCATCAGTTGGCGCAGATCTTCAACGCCGTTATGAGCGAAGCGGAACGCGCCGGCCGTGAAACGGGAGTTCCCGCCCCGTTCTGCCTCCGGCGCACGTTCGAGCACGGTCACCCGGGCGCCTTGCTCGCGCGCCGTGAGCGCAGCGCAGAACGCGGCATTTCCGGCACCGACTACGATTACGTCTGTTGTTTTGTTGGCCATTGTTGGTCAAATTGACTCGGCGGTGTCAGTGCGCGGCTCCGGCGTTTCGCTTCTTCCCGCCGGCACGCCGGAGCCGCGCGAAGGGGCGTCCTGCCCCTTCGCGCGGGCTCGACATCGTGTCTTCGCCCCCTGCGGGGCTTTGCCCGGCGTGCGGCGGCGCTCCTCGAGTCGCCTTGCACTGACACCGTCGAGCACACCTCTAACTGGACCTATTCCAGCGGGAACCCATAGAGCTTGGCCGCATTTTCGCATACGATCTTATATCGTATATCCGCCGGCAAGTGCCCGAGCTCTTTATTAATAAACTCCTGCGAGTCGGGCCACACGCCGTCGGGGTGGGGGAAGTCGGAACCCCACATGACGTTTTCCACGCCCAGATCGTCGAGCAGCTTGATGCCGATCCTGTCCGACTGGTAGGTGGCCTTGCATTGCCGGTACCAGTACTCGCTGGGTTTCATGGTCAGTGTGAGGTCTTTGAACTGGTCTTCCCACTCGAGGTCCATATGATCGATGAGATACGGGATCCAGCCGATGCCGCTTTCACCGATTACGACTTGTATCTGCGGGCACCGCTCCAAAACGCCGGCGTAGATAATTGACATCAACACATGTGCCATCTGGATCTGAAAGCCCGTGATGTACACGGCCCAGGCGGTGCGCTGCACCGGTGGTGAGTACGCGCTGGTGTCAGGCCGCCCGCCACCGACCGTGTGGAAGTGCAGGGGTAGCCGCGACTCGCTGACGGCGGCCCACAGCGGATCCCAGTAGGGATCCCACAAGGGTTTCATGTCTGCCTGCAGCGGCGCTTCGAGTCCGCGAACGCCGCCGCGCTTGGCTACGCGTTCAATTTCCGCCAGAGCCACATTCATGTTGTGGCCGGGGATGCAGGCAATACCGGCAAAACGCTCCGGATGGGTGTCGCAAAAATCCGCCAGCCACTCGTTGTATATGCGAATCATCTCGGCGGCGGCTTCGGGATCGTTCAGGCGCATACTGGCGCCCAGGATGCCGTACAGGACCTCGGCCTGAACACCATCGCGATCCTGGTCGATAATTCGTAAATCCGGATCCGTGAGCCGGCGGATGCCGCGCCTGCCGTCATCGTAGAG
>VRUB01000159.1 GCA_019456345.1 Nitrospira sp.
AGATGGTTACCCACTGATAGAGATGTTTATTACTTAATCTATTCGCCATTCGCAAAGGTTCGATGGCGCACGAAAACGCGATCATCGAATAGTTGGGTACCAGTAAGAAGCCAAACGGAATCGGATCTTGTGGTGGCTTTCGGGGTTGCATGCGGTTCAGGGTGGGAAGTTAGCTTACGTTATTTGCGCGCTGCCACCGAATGGGCGACGACACACAGTATTTCAAACATTATCGTGGCGCCAACTAGGGCAGTATTGCCAGAGACATCGAAAGGTGGCGCTACCTCGACGACATCGCCACCGATCAGATTGAGGCCTTGTAGTCCCCGTATCATCATCTGTGCCTCCAGCGTCGTAAAGCCGCCAACTTCGGGTGTACCCGTTCCCGGCGCGTAAACGGGATCAAGACCATCGACATCGAAGCTAATGTAAGTGGGGCCATCACCAACCACTTGCCGTGCTTCGGCAATTACTGCCTTCACACCCATTTCGTAAAGTTCTTCCATGTAGATGACACGCATGCCGGAGTCATGGCTGAACTTCCAGACATCGGGGTCATTAAGCGAACCCCGTATGCCGATTTGTATCGTGCGTTTGGGGTCGAGCAATCTTTCCTCGACGGCGCGACGAAAGGGGGCACCGTGATGGAACTTGGAGCCGAGATAATCATCGCCGGTGTCACAATGGGCGTCGAAATGTACCATGCCCACGGGACGCTCGCTTGCGATCGCCCGAAAGATGGGTAACGTGACGGAGTGATCGCCCCCGGCCGAGATCGGCACAACACCGGCGGCGTGAACTTTCCTAAAAAACTCGGCAATCTCATCGAGACTGCTCTCTAGGCGAAAGGGGCTTTGCACCCAGGCATCACCAAGGTCGGCGATCTCGCAGATATCGTGGGGCGAGATACGCGTCGCTTGGTTTATCTTGCGCATCAGGCTTGATTGATTACGAATTTCCCGTGGCCCATGACGCGCACCGGTCCGGTTTGTTACCCCGCCATCGAAGGGGACCCCGATCAAACCAATATCAATCCCAACCGGATCCTCACGATACGGTACGCGCATAAATGTTGCCAGCCCCGTATACCGGGGACGTACCATAGGATCGGCCAGTTCAGGGGGATCCGGAGATCTGACGTCGTCTGGCATTAGCATCTCTCCTGTGGGCGCAGCCACTATCTACCAGTGGATGGATACCTGCGGGCAAGTTGTGAGTACTATGGCATGGAGCAAAAGAGTGTGCAATCGTCGCCGACTAGTTCGGCGAGTGCCTAGGGTATGCCCGCAATGGGCCTACTGAGACAATACGCTATGATGGATCCCGACGTCGAAAATCTGGTCACCACTGCCGACCTTGAAGCGTTTGAGCGCGATGGCGTGGTCGTGATCCGAAACGCATTCGGCGAGCATTGGTTGGAAAGCCTCGCTCATGGCGTAGAGCAGAATATACGCGCGCCTGGACCGGATGCCACGCGCTATACGCCCGAAGGCGCTCCGGGCAAATTTTATGACGACTATTGCAACTGGCAGCGCATCGATGGGTATCGCAGCTTTGTGTTTAACTCCCCGGGCGCGGCGATTGTCGGTGCACTTATGGGCTCAAACGAAGTCCGCTTCTACCACGAGCATGTCCTTATAAAGGAACCCGGAACTCACGCGGTAACTCCTTGGCATCACGACCTGCCTTCCCCGCGGAACGGTCTACCCGGGCAGAATTTAGATAATATCATCCTCCGCCAGTGCCCGCACTCGGTTTCCAGGGTTGAAAAGTAGCTTGCATAGCGAGTTTTACCGTCGTCGGTAGCGAGTAGATCTGGATCTGGCATTGTGGACGTCCTGCATACGGCGCCTGATCTCGGGGTGTTTCTTCATGAGCTTCAGAATGTCTTGATGTCGTATTCGCAATAGCGTGGTCGGCGTGCGCGCTTTGATGGTTGCCGAGCGCGCATGGCTGCGAACCTGGTAGTAGAGCAGGGAGGTTTCGCCGATGAAATCGCCGGTACCAAGTTCCCCGATCTGGACCTCCTCGCCGCCCGAGTACCTGAATACTGATGCATCACCGTGGGTGATGATGTAAAACGCATCGCCCTTTTCGTGCTGCCCGATGATGGTGTCGCCGGGCAGATAGATGGCGGTCTGCGCGTGGTTAGCCAGGTTTTGCAATGCCGGTTCGGGCAATCCCTCGAGCAATGGTGTTGTCTTTGAGAGCTCCTTGGGCGTTATAGCGGGCAGCGGTCGCGATAGAGGTGCGAGCTTGGTAAGCGATAAAGCGATGCGGCGCTCGATTATCTTGTAGACCTTGGCGCCCACTTCGCCGTGATGAAGTCCGTGACGAGCATGGCGCATGGCGCTGGTCAACGTCGCTTGGCTGGCAAGGCGCGACTCGAAACGGCGGTAGAAGTCAGGGAACTCCCGGCGCATCTCTTCGACCCGTTTCCTGTGGTGTGCGAGACGCGCCTCATAAGCGGCGGCAAGCGTCCATCGTGCCCCGCCATGAAGGTCCTCGCGCTGGCCTAGCATCTTCAATACCGATTCGCAGACGAGGATGTGGGCTGTGTCTCGTTCCAGATGTTCAGCGAGACGAGTGTTTTGATAGACCGAGAGCAAGCGGGCCGCCCAGTTTTTCTCCTGCAAACTCCTTATCAGAGCGGTCTCCAAGCGCAGAACGATGCTTTGTTCTTCTACCGTCTTGCTCTGTGCTTGCCGGTCTGGCGAGAGCTGAGCGCCTCGTTCCCGATGCAGCTCGTTGCGCATGTCTAAGTAAACGTGCTGCCGGATTACGCCGCTATTATAGAGGATCGTCAGCTCTTCGAGCTCTTTCCTCAATGCCAGCAACGCCGCCAGGTAGAAATCTCGAATGCGCTGTTCTCCTTCGCCTTCGAGCACCTCCATCGTAAACGTCTCCTCGTCGGTGCGACTGACCTCCGTATGGGCTTTCTCGGAAATGAGGCCGGATGTTTTGAATCGTTCAAGGACCTCTCCGGCGTGTTGTCGTGCACTCTGTAGCGCATGCCTGAGCTCCACACGTTCGTCATCCGTCAGCCGATCGAGTCGCAGCCTACTCATCAACGGTCGAATGGTCGGCGCATTCACCAGCAGCGTGAACAAAACTATGAGGAGTGTCATTTCCAGTAACAGCTGTCGCCCCGGCAGATCCTCCGGGATGGATAGCACAATGGCGATCGCGAGCCCGCCCTTGAGCCCACCCCACCACATGATGTGACGTTCGCTCGCGCTTACATGCGGTAGCGAGAATAAGCGGGTGGTCATGGGCACCAGGCCGTACACTGCGGCCGCGCGCGCGGCCAGGATTAGGGTCATCGCGATCGCAGCAGGACCGATCGCGCCCACCAACTCTGTAACCTGAACCGACAGCCCGACTAACAGAAATAGCAGCGAGTTGCAGATCAACGCGATCACTTCCCAAATCTCCCTGGCCGCATCGCTAGCCTCATGGCGCAGCCGTGTCATACCGAAGCCGGCCAAGGCGATAGCAGCGGCGGCCCCCGCCATGACGCCGGATACGTGCAGCGTGTGCTCCGCCAAAATAAAGCTGCCATAGGCGATGACGACAGACATCGTCAACACGGCGGTTACCCCACTTTGCAAGCGATACAGCAACTCACTGGCGAATAGGCCGAGCAGTGCGCCAACCAGTGCACCGCCGACGAAGACGCGCACAAACTCGATCACCACCGCGTCGGCGTCCGACCAGCTTAATCCACCCCCGCCCACGGCGACGGCCAGGAGAATGCCGAACACCACGATGGCAGTGGCGTCATTGAGCAGCGATTCACCTTCCACCAGGACCGTCAAGCGATCGGGGGCGCCAAGCTCTCTGAACAATGCGATCACTGCCACCGGATCAGTAGCCGAGATCAGGGCGCCGAACAGCAGCGCGGTGATCAGCTCGAGACCCAAAAACGAAAGCCCCACGCCGACGACCACGGTGGAAATCAATAGCGCTGGAACCGCCAACACCAACACTGGTGCGAGTTCCTTGACCAGTTGGCGGGCATCGAGATTGAACCCGGCCTCGAAGATCAAGGCCGGCAGGAAGATGAAGAATACGAGATCAGGGCTTAGCCGGAACTCTTCGAGCGGCGCCAGCGCCGGCGAGACCTGTGACGATTCGCCCAGCACCATGCCGATAATTACCAAAAGAACCGTGTAGGGAATGGGTACTTTTCGAAACAGGCCAGCGGACAGGATTGCCACCGCCAGCAATCCAGCGAGTATGAGTACCGTCTCCGAAAGCGGCATACGGCTAGGGCCCTTTCCCTTGGAGGATGATCTTGCGACCAAGTGTACCCTACCGACAACGGACACTTCCTCTCCGCGATGGATTCCAGTGCGTGCTCTTATGAGTGCGGTAGCTGAAAATGTGACTACAGGTGTAACATGGTTGTTCTTCTAGGCAGAGGGACCAAGGAATTTTCTCCATGGGTACCGAGCCCTTAGAGCGGAAGCTCGCCGCGATCCTCTATGCTGACGTCGCTGGCTACAGTCGACTAACCGGCGAGGATGAGGAGGGCACGCATCGTGCCTTAAGCACCCGCCTCG
>VRUB01000160.1 GCA_019456345.1 Nitrospira sp.
CTCGTAGAACTCCACGCGGTGCACAGGCTTGTCGTCCAGTACCCCGCGTTCCTTGAGTATCTCGTAGAGGTGCCAAGAAATGGCTTCACCCTCCCGGTCAGGGTCCGTCGCGAGGTATAGGGCGTCGGCTTTTTTCATGGCTTTGGCGATGGCGTCGACGTGCTTTTTGTTTTTCTCGATTAAATCGTACTTCATCTCGAAGCTGTTTTCGGTATCCACCGCGCCCTGCTTCGGGATCAAATCACGAACGTGCCCGTAAGAGGCAAGCGCAGCAAACCCTTCCCCAAGATATTTCGTCATGGTCTTAGCCTTGGCCGGAGATTCGACAACTATGAGATGTTTTGCCATCGAGCTGCTAGTCCTAGTATTGCGTGCTCGGAACTACACCAAGCACGCCGGTCCTGCGGCCGGCCGGTTTGGGGATGGCGTATCGAAATCGTATAACAGATTCATCAACATCCTGTTAGAAGCTTAGATCGTGCTCACGCTGAACGCGAATTGTCCACGATATCCCGCGTAGTTTGTCAAGACCCGCTAAATGTTGGGGGAGAATTCAATCAGCTACCGAAGATCGGTGGGGGGCTTCTCAATGCAGATTTCGCCGTGTTTCCTCAAATACCATATCTTCGAACACGGCATAAGCCTGTTCCTGCTCAGGCTGGTTGAACAGCACAAGAAGTATGATCCATTTCAATTGTTCCAGCTCGATCTCTGTCGCATCCAACGCCATAGTGCGATCGATAACCATTTCGCGCGTCTTTGCATCAAGCACGCCACGCTGCTCCATGGAAAAAATAAATCCCCTGCACTCAGAGCTGATCTTGGTTCGTTCCCGCTCCGAGTAGTGCCGCACCGAGCCTGGTGTGCTCCCTTGGAGTAATGTCGTGTCCTGCTCGCGCAAATCTGATAACCCCTCCAACCACGAGAAGGCCTTCCTGATCTCGCCCTTGGGAAAACCGGCTTGAGTCAACTCGCTGGTCAAGGCCTCTTGGTCCTGGTCAACCTCGGGGTCTTCGTCCATGTAGTTCTCGAACAGATACATCAAGACGTCAAACACATTCTCTTTCATCAATCGTCCTTATCAGCAATCAAACGCGCATGTAGGTTCCGCCCGGACACGGCTCGACGATGCCTTTTAGTTCCATTTCGAGAAGCATGGAGGAAATATATTCTGCCGTCAATCCGCTGCGCTCTACGAGCATGTCGATGCTTACCGGATCATAACCGATGTGGCGCAGTAACTCTGCAATGCGGGGGTTTTCTGGCGTGGCTGTAATGTCCCGGTTTTCCTCACGGGTTTGCTTTACCCACTGCGCCAGCGAGCCAAGTTCCTCGATTATGTCTTGAGCCGTTTCCACTAGCTTGGCGCCTTGGCGAATCAAGGCATGACAGCCGCGTGCTTGCGGCGAGTGAATCGATCCGGGTACGGCGAACACCTCGCGCCCTTGCTCCAGCGCGAAACGTGCGGTGATTAGCGAGCCGCTTTGCACCGCCGCCTCCACGACCAGTGTACCGAGACTAAGCCCGCTAATGATTCGGTTTCGTCGCGGGAAGTTCTCGGCCTTGGGTGGCGTACCGAGCGGAAACTCCGAAATCATCGCACCGTTTGCCGCGATTTGGCTGGCAAGGTCACGGTGGCGTGCAGGATAGATTCGATCTATACCCGTCCCTAACACTGCGATGCTGCGCCCACCGGCATCCAGTGCGCCGCGGTGAGCGGCGCCATCGATACCGAGTGCAAGCCCACTGGTGATGGCCAGCCCCGCGCGTGCCAGCGTGCCCGCAAGCGCCTTGGCATTGGCCACGCCGCCGGGGGTCGCATTGCGGCTGCCGACCACGGCCAGTTGTGCACGGGCGAGAATGTTCTTGTCTCCCGCAATGAACAGCAGGATCGGGGGCTGTGCGATCTCGCGCAGCAGGCGCGGATAATCCGCATCGGCGAAGGTCAGGATATGGTGGCCGGGCTGGGCCAACCAGGCGAGATCCTGCTCCAACGCCGGCGCATCCGGCTGCGCAAGGATAGCGTCGATCTGCCCGGCCGCGCGGCCAAGAAGACTCTCGAGTTGCGACCGCGGAGCTTCGAAGATCGCCTCGACGCTACCCAGCCCCTCGAGCAGAGCGGCGACGGCATGCGCACCGAGTCCGGGGACACGGTGCAGGGTCGACCAGCAGCGCAACGCGTGCGGATTCACTCTCCCGATCCCGGGCGGGCCAGGCTCTTTCAGGGAGTTACTACGGAATCCAACACGTTGATGGGGCGGGTGGCATTGATGATCAGCCCGTAGCTAACCTGATCAAATGTCCGGAACAACATCAACAGGCCGGACGACTCCGGGGGCAGCTTGTACTTCTTGTGGGTCACCGGATCCTTGCGCTTGCCCGCCTCGCGCATGATGCGCAAGACATGCCCCGGCTCCATACCATCCTTGGTGCCGAGGTTGACACTCACGACGGCAAACATACCCATCTCCTCCACCGCGTTCAGCGCGGTCAGAATCTTTCCGTGCACCTCCTGATCAGGCGCATGCGGGAAATAATACGGCAACGGCGCCCTGGCCGGGGCAAGCAACAGGTCGTCAGTAGGGAAGATTTCCTGCTTTACCCGGGTTACGATCAACTTCGATGGGTCGCCGCGCTCCAGCATCAGGGCATCGCCGAGATAAACGGCCTCGTAGCCCAGCTTTTTCTTGGTGTCGGGGTCCTTGATGAGCTTACCCCTGCGAAACAGCTGGTAGACCTCGGCCTCCGACTCGGGCACACGGCGCGCGTAGAACTCACTCTGATCGCCCAACACGATGCGGTCATCGAGCCCGACGGTAACGTACCCCGCCTGCTTCAACTGCGTCTCGTCGATTACCAAGGGCTTGGTCAAGAACGGCAGGATGATCTCGGGAGAAAACGTCGGAATCGGTTCTGCCAGCGGCATGCTCACGATTCTGGGCGAGAGCTTCGTTACCCGCCCGCCCGGCGCGCCTTTCACGCCCACGAACTCCCGCACGATCGCTTTTTCAGTTTCCGTGGGCGGGAGCTCACGCGCTATTTCAGTCTCCTTGGGCGGGAGCTCACGCGGCACCGGCGCTACCGGCACCACGCGCTCGGCCACCGTCACCTGGGGCCGCCCCTCGACGAATCGCAGCACCAGCACGTCGCCCGGGTAGATCAAATGGGGATTAGCGATCTGCTCGTTGATGGTCCAGATCCGCGGCCAGTGCCACGGGCTTTGCAGAAAACGGCTGGCGATGTCCCACAGGGTGTCGCCCTTGACCACGGTGTAACGCGTGGGGTGATCGGGCTTGAGCTGAACAACGTCTCCGCTCTGCACCACCTCGACCTGTTGATCCTGCCCGAGGCCAAGCCCGGGTACTGCGACGGCCGCTGCGACCAGCAAGCTGAACAATAGGTTCCTGGGGGCTGACATATTATCTATAATTTCGCTTTAATCTTTGCCGATGAGTGTAGTCCATAATATTGAGCCTCGCCAATGGCAACATGTGGAAATTCGTATTGTAATTCAATAACATCCAGTTTAATCGTAAACCGCTTTCGCAACAACTGCAACTAAGCTGCTCGATCAAAGATGTAAAAGGCCAATCATGGCGATACGCAAGATCCTGCACTATCCCGATTCGCGCTTGCGCCGAATTGCGGAGCCTGTCGAGCGCGTCAACGACGAGATCCGGACATTGATCGATGACATGGCGGAGACCATATACGACGCCCCGGGTATTGGCCTTGCTGCCCCACAGGTGGACGTGGCGCAGCGGGTTATCGTGATTGACATTTCCGAAACCAAGAATGACCTGCACGTGTTCGTTAACCCGGAGATCATTACCCACGAGGGCGAACAGACCCTGGAAGAGGGCTGTCTCTCGGTCCCCGGGATCTACGATAACGTGACGCGAGCCGAGCGCATCACGGTGCGCGCCAAAGGTCGCGACGGCAAAACATTCGAGCTCCACGCGAGCGGCTTGTTGGCGGCCTGCATTCAGCACGAGATTGACCACCTCGAAGGCAAGCTGTTTGTCGATTACCTGTCTCGCCTCAAACAACAGCGTGTTCGCAAGAAGCTCGAAAAGCAACAACGTCTGGCCATGTAGGGCCCTGCGCCCGCTGCCTGAGACAGCGGCGGACGATTGCGGTCGCAGATTGCGCACAGCCCCACGCGGAGCCTGAAAAAGTAGCGCCCGGCAAGTAACAAAATAGAAAAACTGATCTTTTTCGTCACCGCGTCGCACAAACCTCGGCGTGGCCCCCTGCAACCCTTCTAACAGTGCTTTTCCAGTCGGCCCCGGTGGAGACATGACGAGCATTTATTTCCGAGACCGTCGCCTGCAGGGGTAAGGCCGCGGAAAGAGAGGTGCCCGTGGCAGTTTTCCCGCCCGAACGGGCCCGCCCTGGGTGCGCCGCAGACTTGCCGAGGCGCCAATGGGTGGGCCGGAATCAGGCGAGTGTTCGATGCGTGCGCCGGAGAAAGACAACAGTCCGGTGGGTGAGCCGGAACAAGGCGAGCGTCCGGTGGACGCTGGTCCCGGCGAACGCCCAAGCCACGGGTGAACCGGAGCAT
>VRUB01000161.1 GCA_019456345.1 Nitrospira sp.
CCAAGATTCCACTCCACACGCAAATCCTGGTCGGACTGCTGATCGGCACCGTTGCCGGGGTGGCAGCCGGTTTTTTCTGGGGTGGAACCGCGGCCGTAGAGTGGGTGACGAACAACCTGGCGCGTCCGGTCGGGCAGATTTTTCTCCGTCTTCTCCTCATGGTTGTGGTCCCGCTCGTGTTTGCGACGCTGGTGCTGGGCATTGCCGGACTCGGGGATCCGCGGCGGCTCGGTTCAATGGGGATCAAGACGCTCGCGTTCTTTGTCGGGAGCACGACCGTCGCTGCGACGCTGGGTCTCGTGGTCGTCAACCTGCTCCGACCCGGCGACGCCATCTCGGGCGAGCTGCGGGCGACGTTGCTGGACACCTTTGCCCCCCAAGCATCGCGGACCGTCGCGGCGGCGGGGAGCGACGTGGGGATTAACACGTTCCTCGACATCATCCCGACCAACCCGGTCACGGCCGCGGCGGAAGGGAATCTGCTCGCGTTTATCGTGTTTACGATCATATTCGCGATCGCACTGATGCAGGTTCCTGACCGGTATGCGAAGCCCGTGTTGGAGGTGCTGGATGGTGTGGCCCGAGCGGTGATGGTGATGATCCACTTTGCGATGCGTCTCGCTCCGATCGGTGTTGCAGGGCTGGCTTTTGCCGTCACGGCACAGTTCGGACTGGATCTCATCGCGCCGATGGTCCTGTACGCCGGAGCGGTGCTTATTGGGTTGATCGTCTACCAGTTCGGGTTGTTGGGGCTCGTTGTAAAGTTCTTCGGGGGCGTGAACCCATTCACCTTTTTCCGGAAGACGCGCTTGCCACTGGTGACCGCGTTCGCGACGGCCAGCTCGAGCGCTACGCTTCCGATGACCATAGACACCGCCGAGAAAGAATTGGGTATTCCTCGTGAAGTCGCCGGCTTCGTGTTGCCACTCGGCGCGACACTCAACATGAACGGCACGGCGTTCTTCGAGGCCATCACGGTGGTATTCCTCGCACAGGCGTTCGGCGTGCCGCTGAGCCTGGCGACGCAGGCCCTCGTCGTCGTGCTCACGGTGTTGACGGCGGTCAGCGCTGCGGGCATCCCGAGCGGATCGATTCCCCTCATCGTCGTCATGCTCGTGACGGTCGGAGTGCCCGGAGAGGCGATCGCATTGATTTTCGGAGTGGAGCCGATTCTGGGAATGGCGCGGACGTCCACCAACGTGACCGGCGATCTTACGGCGGCACTTGTGGTTGCCCGCAGTGAGGGCCTGCCCTTGGCCCCGGAAACACAGCGTGGTGCGGCTTGACCGGCTTGCCGACGGGAACCTTTCCCGCCCGAGGGCGTTATCTGAACACACAGGGAGGCCCGACGGCCCTCCGGGAAATGGATCTGATGACGTCATTGATGCAATCCACAGTCGTAGGTCAGCGGTGTTGCGAGTGTACCTGTTGCGAGCGCAGCGCGGGGAGGCATCTGTGTAGAATCTGACGTTACCATCCTACTGATTCGAAACACCCAATGTATCCCGCGACGGCCATCCGAAGCGGGTTTTTGTTTTGGAGCTGTGGCGGGGAGAAATGATCGAGAATTATGCAGCCCATCACCATCTACTACGAGCACCCCGAGTGGTTCACTGGACTCTTTGCGCGTCTGGACGAGCGCGGAGTCCCGTACCGGACGGCCAAACCTGAGAACAAGGCGTTCGACGCGTCTCGGGTACGGATCGGGTCGACTTCACTCTTCGTGAACCGGATGAGTCCGTCGGCCGCTGACCGGGGTCTCGAGTATGCGATTCCCTATACACAAGAACTTCTCGCCCACCTCGAGCAGCGAGGCCTTCCGGTGTTCAACGGGTCGCGTGCCTTTGGTCACGATATCAGCAAGGCCAGGCAGCATGATCTGTTGCAGAGTCTAGGCATAGCGACACCTCGTACGCTGGTCGCGAGGTGTGACTCGCAGCTCCTTACCGCGGCCAAGCACCTGGACTTTCCGGTTCTCGTGAAACCAAATGTGGGGGGCACCGGCGCCGGCATCACTCGCTTCGATACCGAGGACGAACTGCGCGCGGCGGTTTACGATGGAAGGATGCCCTCCGGCGCCGATGGAATCTCTCTCCTACAGGAGTATCACAGCCCCCAGGATGGGAGGATCACACGCGTGGAAACTGTGGGTGGCAAATTCTTGTACGCCATCCAGGTCGAGGTCGCTCCCGGCCGGGGTTTCAATCTCTGCCCGGCCGACGCATGCCGAATCATCGACGGACCCGAATTGTCGACTCCGGAAGCCGGCTCTCACGTCATCGGCCTCAGTGTGAAGCGGCTAAATCCCCCTCGAGAGAAGATCGCAATGGTCGAGCGGATAGCGGCTGCGGCGTCGCTGGATGCCGGTGGAGTAGAGTACCTGCAAAGCGAGCGCGACGGACTGCTATACGTGTACGATATCAACGCGATGTCGAATTTCGTCGCCGATCCGGTCCGTGTGCTTGGATTCGATCCCAATGACTTCCTGATCGATTCGTTTCTGACACGAGTACGGGAAAAAGCAGCCTGAAGACGGGACGACCGGGCGATAGAAAAGGGTTCTTCCGGGAATTTCGGGGCAAGTGATTGAAGGGACGATTCTCGATCTTTCCATCCCACCCCGGATGAGCCACGGAATCCACGGACCCCTGCCCCACCCGTCTCCTGTTTTCCTCCCCTCCACCCCCAAGGGGGTTGGCCGGCGTTGCGCAGTGCACAGATGAAACAGGTCAAGAGGGTCAGGTCTCGACGTTGTCGATGAGCCGCACATCGTCAATCACGACTGCGGCGAGGCGCCTCCCGGACCAGTCTTCGACGTAGTCGACTTCGATGCCCCGTTCTTCGAGCTGGGACCGAACGGCTTCCATTGATTCTCCCCGCCGCAGGATTGTGGCGAACTGTGCTGCCAAATCCCTGCCTTCGGCGGTCAGCAAGGCGTTCCTCGAACTCAGCGCCACGCCGTCGGCGTCCCGAACAATAGGACACCGCCGTATCTCCACGTCCATGAAGAGGGCACGGATCATGTCTTTTATCAGGTAGTACTGCTGGTAATCCTTCTCGCCGAAATAGGCGCGATGCGGATGAATGATGTTTAGCAGGCGCATCACGATGGTGAGCACGCCGTCGAAGTGTCCGGGTCGGTGGGCCCCGCAGAGGCGCTTGCTCACGTCGCCCTCCACCAGCCGGTACCGGTAGGCGTCGGGGTACACAGTGTCTCTGTCGGGCACGAACGCGTAATCCACGCCGAGTCGCTCGAGAGTCTGGATGTCGGCATCTAGGGTGCGGGGGTAATTCTTTAGGTCTGTGGCGTCGTTGAATTGGGTTGGATTGACGAAGATGCTGACGACGGTTTGGGCGTTTTCCTCGAGGCTGCGCTCCACCAGCGATGTGTGCCCGGCGTGCAGCGCACCCATGGTGGGAACCAATCCCAATGACTCGCCGGTCTCATCGAACTCCGCTCGAAGCTGCTTCCAGTCTGCAACCGATGTGACCGTCTGCGTCACTGGTAGCTCTCGGCGTCGGTGGGGAATGTCCCGCTCTTGACATCCCGGTCGAATGCATCGACGGCCCGCTGCACCAGGTCGAACCCGTCTTCGAAGGCTTTCACAAACCTCGGGCGAAAATCGCGGTTGAAGCCGGCAAGGTCGTGTAGCACCAGCACCTGGCCGTCGCAGTGTGGACCCGCACCAATGCCGATCGTGGGGATCGCAACAGCCTCGGTGGTGCGTTTTGCAGTTGCCACGGGAACACATTCGAGCACCATGCTGAAGCATCCCGCATCTTGAAGGCGTCTCGCGTGCTGCAGGAGTCGGGCGGCTGCTTTTTCACCGATGCCTTGGACCTTGAAACCCCCAAGCTGATTGACCGATTGCGGTGTGAGCCCGAGGTGTCCCATCACGGGAACACCTGATTCTACGATATGCTCCACAATATCCTGATGACCCTCGATACCCTCCAGCTTGACCGCGTTTGCTCCTGCGTGCATCAGTGTTTCCACGCAATCCATGGCGGGCTTCAGGCCCTTGCGATAAGAGAGAAACGGCATGTCCACAATGACGAACTTGTCAGGCGCCCCGCGAACCACCGCTGCGGTGTGTTGTACCATGAGGTCTGTTGTTGCCGGCAATGTTGATCGATGTCCGTGCATGACCATCGCTGCACTGTCACCTACGATGATCGCGTCGATCGCGGTTTCCTTGAGGATGCGAGCAGACCAATAGTCGTAGCATGTGGTCATCGAAATCTTCTGGCCGGCGGCCTTCATTTCACCAAACTTCAGCACGTTCATTTTGTTCCTTTCGTTCCTCTTAGCAGATCCGGCGTCACAGTATTGACGAAAGCAACATAAACCTCACGAAACGGGTCGTCGGTGAGAGCCTCGAGGTTGCTCTGAATCGTCTGACGGTCGCCGCGCGTTATGGGACCGGTTTGCGCGTTCACTTGTTCGTGTTGGAGGTTGTGACAGATCTGCTTCAGATAGGGAATTGCTATCTGCGGAGGAAGATGCAGTTGTTCCTCGAACGTATCGAAGAGCTT
>VRUB01000162.1 GCA_019456345.1 Nitrospira sp.
TATTCTCCGCGGTCTCGGTCTCGCCCGGCTGCAGGGCTGCCGCTTCGACGATTGCGATGAACTCGCCCGGGCCGAACTGTTAAGCATATTTCTGTCTGACGTCTTGGCCTCTAGAGAGTCGCGACTTTCCCCACTCGGCAGCTGTTCAAACGCGTTCGAACCCCGGACTCATGGAAATCGTGCCACGGCGATCTGCCAGTTTGCGCTTGAAGATGGTATGGGTTCCCAGTATGCTCGCGGCCGCAAGTCGGCCACGCCTCGTCACACTGAAGGCACAACCAGAAACGCGGTAGAATACAGACGACCGAAGCGCTTGTTTTTGCTATACATTGGGGTGTAGCCAAGTGGTAAGGCACCGGATTTTGATTCCGGCATTCCCAGGTTCGAATCCTGGCACCCCAGCCATAAAGATCGCCGCCGCAAGGCGGCACATTGGCTTACTGGGGTAGCAGGATGAGAACCTGGCAGGTTTGACAAATTTGCCGGGAGCAACTGAACAGCGGAGTGAAGCGACGCTGGCCCGGAGTAATCCTGGCACCCCAGCCAGTCTGCCGAGGGCCGCTGGATTGCACCGAGGGAGTCCATAAGTGTCCGTCGATAACATGACCGTGTTTGCGGGGAACGCCAATCCGGCGCTCGCCGAAACCGTTGCGCGCCGCCTGGGTATCCCGCTGGGCAAGGCGGTGGTGTCGCGATTCAGCGACGGCGAGGTAATGGTGGAGATCATGGAGCATGTGCGCGGAACGGATGTCTTCATCATGCAGCCCACTTGCGCGCCCTGCAACGACAACTTGATGGAGTTGCTGATCATGATCGACGCCTTTCGGCGCTCGTCTGCGCAGCGCATCACCGCGGTCATCCCTTATTACGGCTATGCGCGCCAGGACCGCCGGCCGCGCACAGCGCGTGTGGCGATATCGGCCAAGCTGGTGGCGAAGATGATTACGGCTGCCGGGGCGGACCGGGTCCTGACCATGGATCTGCATGCCGACCAGATCCAGGGATTCTTCGACATCCCCACCGACAACATCTACGCCTCGCCAGTGTTGCTGGGAGACATCTGGAAGCATGAGTACGAGAACCTGCTGGTGGTGTCGCCTGATGTCGGGGGCGTGGTGCGTGCGCGTGCCATGGCCAAGCAGCTGGAAACCGATCTGGCCATCATCGATAAGCGGCGACCGCGTCCTAACGAGGCCAAAATCATGCACATTATCGGTGACGTCAAGGATCGTAGTTGCGTGCTGATGGACGACATGGTGGATACCGGGAATACCCTTAGTGAGGCAGCGAGTGCCCTGAAAGAGCAAGGGGCCCGGTGCGTAGTGTCATATTGCACGCACCCGGTTTTATCAGGCAACGCTGTTAAGATCATCGATAACTCGGAGCTTGATGAAATTGTGGTCACGGATACGATACCATTGAGCGAAGACGCCAAGGCATGTGGCCGAATCCGGCAGTTGAGCATTGCCGAGCTGCTGGCCGAGTCCATGCGGCGCATCGCAGCGGAAGATTCAGTGAGCTCATTGTTTATGGAATAAAATCAGTAGCGGGTGACGAGTCGCTGGTAGCGAGGATTTGTAATACTTGGCCACTCGACGCGCGCTACTCGCTACTAGCGACTGACCTTTGGAGATAGATTAATGAGTATGAAGTTCGAGTTGACAGCCGAGCGGCGCGACGCCAAGGGCAGTGGCCCGAACCGGCGCTTGCGTCGCGCGGGCCAGGTACCGGCTGTTCTGTATGGTGGTGATAAAGATCCGGTCATGCTCAAGTTTAATCATGATGCGATCTATCATCAGCTTGAGAACGAGGCATTCCACACGTCCGTCTTGACTGTGAAAGTTGACGGTGACACCGACCGCGCGATATTGCGCAACGTGCAGATGCATCCCTTCAAGCCCAGGGTAATGCACTTGGACCTGCAGCGGATCAGCGAGACGCAGAAATTGCATATGCTTGTGCCGATACACGTGAACGGTGAGGAGGAGGCGCCGGGTGTGAAGCTGGAGGGCGGAATTGTCTCGCGGCTGATGACCGAGGTCGATATATCATGTTTGCCGCATCAGTTGCCGGAGTTTCTCTCAGTAGATGTGTCCGAGTTGCAACTCGGCGAGTCGTTGCATCTCGCCGACATTCCACTGCCCGAGGGGGTCACGATCACAAGCCTTGCTCACGGTGGAGAAGACCTGGCCGTCGTTTCGGTAGCTGCGGTGCGAGTGGTCGAAGAGGAGGTCGCGGAAGAAGTGCCTGAAGAGGTGGCCGAGGGCGAGGAAGCTGCCACAGAAGAGGCTGGCGCGCCGCCGAGCGAAGAGCCCCAGCAAGACTAACTCACGTCCCCGTTGCGCCCTGGCGCCGAGCGGGAGTCTGATCGATGACCCAGGGAATTACCCTGATTATCGGCCTAGGTAATCCCGGGACCGAGTACGCGCAAACTCGGCACAACGCCGGGTTCCGCTTTCTCGACACCTTGCTGGCCGGTAACCCGGGAGCCCTGCGCAGCGAGAGCCGGTTCTGTGCGCGGGTTGGCCGGGTAGAAGTTGAGCCCAGAGAGCTGTGGCTGCTTGCGCCGGCCACGTTCATGAATTATAGCGGCGAGGCAGTGGCCAAGTTTGCCCGCTATTACAAGGTCCCGGCGCAAGAAATCCTCGTGGTGCACGACGACCTGGATCTGCCGCCAGGCACGGTGCGGCTCAAGCTCGGCGGTGGCGACGGTGGTCATCACGGTGTACACGACATCGCGCTGAGGCTCGGTACCGGCGATTTCGTCCGGCTTCGTATCGGTATCGGCCGCCCGCCAGCGGGCCAGGAGGCGACGTCTTATGTCTTGCGAAAGGCGCCGGCAGCGGAGCAAGAGTTGATCGATGCCGCGATCCACAACGCCCACGTCCATCTGGGGGACATCGTTCGCGGCCGCTATCAACGGGCGATGAATCTGCTGCATGCCCACAAATCCTAAACCCGACCTCTCGCTGCGAGTCGCCGTCCTGCCGCGCCTCCCGCAACTCGGGCCCGGGGTCCCAAGCCGCCCGGCGCACGGCTGGCGCGCAAACTTCCATGGGCTTTAAGTGCGGCATTGTTGGTCTGCCGAATGTCGGCAAGTCGACGCTGTTCAACGCCCTGACGCGGGCGGCGGTTGCGGCTGAGAATTATCCGTTTTGCACGGTGGAACCTAATGTCGGTGTGGTGGTCGTGCCGGATGAGCGGCTTGCGCGGGTGGCCGAGATCGCCAGGCCCGGGCGGGTGGTGCCCACCACCATCGAGTTCGTGGACATCGCGGGCTTGGTCGCCGGTGCGGCCAAAGGAGAGGGGCTGGGTAACCGGTTTCTCGCCCACATACGGGAAATGGATGCCATCGCCCATGTGGTGCGCTGCTTCGAGGACGAGAATGTGGCGCATGTGCCGGGATCCGTGGACCCGCGGGCGGACATCGAAACGGTCAACATGGAGTTGATGCTGGCTGATTTGCAGGCGCTGGAAGCGGCGCTCGCACGCGCGGAGAAAGCCAGCAAAGCAGGTGACAAGAACAGCATCAGGTTGGGCGACGTGTTGGCGCGTGCGCAGCGCTATCTCAATGAGGCGCGGCCGGTTCGCACCATGGAATGCGATCCAGCGGCAGCGGCGCTGCTCGGCTCGTTGCACCTGCTGACCCGCAAACCGGTGCTGTATGTCGCCAACGTCAGCGACACCGGTTTTGAAGACAACCCGCACGTGCACGCGGTCAGACAAGTGGCGCACGCGGAGGGGGCCGAGGTCGTGGTGTTGTGCGCGGCACTCGAAGCGGAGCTGGTCGACATGAACGCGGAGGAAAAGAAGCTTTTCCTGGCGGATATGGGACTGGAGGAGCCTGGGCTCAATCGGGTGGCCCGCGCGGGTTACCGGCTGCTGGCGCTGCGCACTTTTTTCAGCGCGCAGCCCAACGAGGTGCGCGCGTGGACCATCCCGGCAGGAACCCGTGCGGTCGAAGCGGCGGGGGTGATTCATAGCGATTTTCAGCGTGGATTCATTCGCGCCGAGGTCATCAGCTACGACGACTATGTGAAATTCAACGGGGAGCAGGGCGCCCGCGAGGCCGGCCGGCTAAAGCTGGAAGGCAAGGATTATTTAGTGCAAGACGGAGATGTGATCCACTTCCGGTTTAATGTATAAGCCTAGTGACGAGTAGCGAGTTTCGAGCGGCAAGGGGGAAATAGGTTTTGTTTTTCCTTCCTCCTTGCAACTTCACACTTGTTACTGAAAACTTGACTTTACCTAGCGCCGAAACCCAAAATTCGCCCTTCCCGGGAAATAGAGTCCTGGGCAGTTCCGGAATAAGGCTACGTAGCTCAGGTGGTTAGAGCACGGCACTCATAATGCCGGTGTCGGTGGTTCGAGTCCACCCGTAGCCACCAACTTAATCAATGCCTTACACCACTTTCCCGAACCCGCAGAATCGTGAGTGCGGGACTTTTGCGGGACCGCAGTGCACAAACACGCTCGGCTGCCTCGATAAGTTCCCCGATTTCTGGTGCCGAGTAGTGCGTGGTGATATCACCGTT
>VRUB01000022.1 GCA_019456345.1 Nitrospira sp.
CATGACCTTCGCGAGGTCGTTGTCGTCGATACTGTCTGTTAATACGATAAAAGGTAGCTCCTGACCGGAGTGATTTAACGTGTCCAGGGCGAGAATGGCGCCGAAGTGCGGAAGGTTGTACTCCGAAAGGACGACGTCCCAGTTTCCTTTGGCCAAAGCTGATTGCATGCCGGCCATGTCCTGTACGCGCTGCGTTTTCAGCATATAACCATTCTTACGCAAGGTATTGGCCGGAAGGTCGGCTTCATCCGGCGAGGCATCGACGATCAACAAGCGTAGGATTTTCTTGTCCAATGGAGCAGTCTCGGTCTCAAGAATAGTTTAGGTCAAAATTGCTGGTCCGGGTACCTGGCACGGGGCGGGCCGCATCATAACTGGCCGGTGATCGGAAAGCGCGGCGCGCGGCGCTTTCACGCACGCGGAAACGCCACCAGATGGTCGGCCTCCACCCGGATGCCCACCGTTGCGCCCACGGGGTGATCGGCATGGCTCGGGAACAACGATAGCACGTGTCCGCCGGTCGGCAGTTGCAGGGTGTAGAGGAATTCCGCTCCCTTGAAGGCCTTCTGAGTTACCTTTCCACGCAAGGGGCTGTCCGGGTCCGGCACGATGTCGTCCGGTCGAAACAACACTTCGATCGGTGCGTCCTTGCCCCACGGGTAGGCACGGTTACCCTTACACATGCCGATCTCGGTCTGGACTGTGTCCGGTGCGACCAAGGTGCCATTGAGAAATACCCCTTGACCAATGAAATCGGCAACAAAGCGACAAGCGGGCTCGTGATAAAGGTTATAAGGCGTATCCCACTGTAACAGACGGCCTTCATGCATGACCCCTACCTTGTCTCCCAGCGCAAAGGCTTCGTTTTGGTCATGCGTCACCAGCACGGCAGTAATGCCCTGTTGTTTCAAAATATCCCGAACCTCACCGCTCAAGCGCTCGCGAAATTCAACGTCGAGATTGGAAAATGGTTCGTCCATGAGAATCAGATCAGGCTTCGGCGCCAGTGCCCGTGCCAGTGCCACTCGCTGTTGCTGCCCTCCGGAGAGCTCGTGCGGATAGCGCCGGTCCAAACCGCCCAACCCGACCGTATCCAGCAGCTCGGCGATCACAGCGCGTTTTTCGGTTTGTGGTATTGCGCGTAGCCCGAAGCCTACGTTTTCGGCCACATTGAGATGCGGGAACAAGGCGTAGTCTTGAAATACCATGCCGAGGTGTCGCTGTTCCGGCGGGAGTGTAAATCCGGGGCGCGAAACCTGGCGCCCCTTGAGCAAGATCTCGCCCTCGCTCAATGCGTGGAAGCCCGCAATGGCACGCAAAACGGTCGTCTTACCGCACCCGCTGGGGCCGAGCAGGCAGACCAGGTTACCGGGGGTAACGTGCATCCCAAGCCCGCGTACGGCCGCGTGGCCGTTATAGCGACAGTCGATTTCGATGAGGGTAAGCATCTCGCTCAACACATGCTCCCGAAGGAATCCGCATCGATGATAGCAAATCTCATTCAGCGAAGCTGTGACGGCAGGACGCCGATCGTGCGAACTGCAGCGAAGATTTGTACGTCAACGGGCAGTGCGATCGGCCCGGGACCAGGCCGGCAAGTGCCCGAGAGGGCAACCGTGGGGCGGAGGCGATCGCTCCCGCGGCGTCAGCGCTTGACGCCGAGCAACAGCTCAAGCAGCGCTTTCTGCGAATGGAGACGATTCTCGGCCTCGTCCCAGACAACGCTTTGCGGGCCGTCAATAACCTCGGCGGCTACCTCGCAGCCACGGTAAGCGGGCAGGCAATGCATGAATAAGGCGTCTGGTTTTGCCAGCGCCATCAGCCGGTTATCGACCAGGAAGCCCGCGAAGTCACGCTCGCGCTTGGCCTTTTCATTCTCATGCCCCATGCTTGCCCATGTATCTGTAACCACGATGTCCGCAAATTCAGCGGCTTCCTCGGGCGCGTGCGTCAACGTGATGTGGCCTGCAAAGGTTTCGAGCGCGTCTGCGTTGGGTTCGTATCCTTTCGGCACCGCGATATTTAATTGGAAGTCAAGCAGACCCGCCGCCTTTATCCAGGAGTGGCACACGTTGTTGCCGTCCCCGATCCAGGCGACGGTCTTTCCCCTGATCTCGCCGCGTTGCTCTAGATAGGTCTGCATGTCTGCCAGCAATTGGCACGGGTGGCTCAAGTCACTGAGGGCGTTGATAACCGGAACACGGGAGTGTGCGGCAAACGTTTCCAGCGTGGCGTGCGAGTGCGTGCGAATCACGATCGCATCGACCATCCGGGACAATACGCGCGCTGTGTCCTCGATCGGCTCGCCCCGTCCAAGATGCGTGTCCCGCGGGGACAGAAACACACTGCTGCCGCCCAGCTGAGCCATGCCAGCCTCGAACGAAACACGCGTACGCGTCGAGGATTTCTCGAAAATCAACGCAAGGGTCTTGTTGCGCAGGGGCTCGTAAGATTCCGCGCGGCGAATCATGGCCTTTAATACAATGGCGCGCTCAAGCAGCTGCTTGAGCTCCGCGGAGCTCAAGTCTGTCAGTGTGCGGAAATGCCGCGGCTTCATGTGCGTTGTCCAAACCTCTGAGTGGCGTGCACGACGGCATCGACGATCTGGTCGGCTTGCTGCTCGTCGATGATCAGAGGCGGCAGCAGGCGAATGACCGAGCCGGTGGTCACGTTAATGAGCACGCCGTGATCCAACGCCGCACGCACGAGGCCCCCGCACGGCCGGTCCAGCTCAACCGCCAGCATGAGACCCCGACCGCGTACGCCCTTCACCCAGGGCAGGTCAGAAAGCCCTTTCTTGAGCCCGGTGAGCATACGCTCGCCGAGCTCGGCAGCCCGTGCGGCCAGCGCGTCCGCCTCCATGGTTTCAATTACTGCCAGCCCGACACGGCACGCCAGCGGGTTCCCGCCGAAAGTAGAGCCGTGATTTCCGGGCTGGAACACTTCCGCCGCAGCCCCACGGGCGAGGCAGGCCCCGATGGGTATGCCGTTTCCAAGCGCCTTTGCGAGCGTCATCACGTCGGGTTTGATAATTTCGTGCTGATAGGCAAACCATTTTCCGGTTCGGCACATCCCCGTCTGGATCTCATCCAGCATCAACAGCCACCCGTACTCATCGCAGAGCTTGCGTAGGCCGCTCAAGTACTCCGGTGGCGGAAAGACGATGCCGCCTTCACCAAGGATGGGCTCGACCAGAACGCCGACAACGTCACTGGTGTTGCGGGCCACCTGCTCGACGGCACCCAGATCGCCGTAGGGGACGCGGCGAAACCCCTGAACGAGAGGTTCGAACCCGGCTTGGACCTTGCGGCTGCCCGTTGCCGAGAGGGTCGCCAGTGTCCGGCCGTGGAAGCTGCCTTCCATGACGATAATGGAGGGGTGGCGGATGTCACGCTGCTTGCCGTACAAACGCGCCAGCTTGATGGCCGCCTCGTTGGCCTCGGCGCCGGAGTTGCAAAAAAACGCTCCGTCCATACCGGATATCTCGCACAGGCGTTGGCCGAGTTCGTGCTGCAGCGCAATTTGATACAGATTGGATGTGTGCACGAGCGTTGCCGCCTGCTCACAGAGCGCGCGGGTGACTGCCGGATGACAATGACCCAATCCGCACACGGCGATACCGCCCACGGCATCGAGATAGCGTTGTCCGTGGTTTTCCCACAGCCAGGCGCCTTCACCACGCGAGAAGGTCACCGGGAGCCGGTCGTACGTATTAATCAAGTAATTGCTGTGCACCATAAAAACTAAAGCGCCCTGCACACAGGGCGCTGTGATCTAGCCGGAAAAAATGAAATTCTAGACCCTAATCATGCTGGTGCCAAGACCGTGGTGCGTAAATGCAAAGGCCCGGTTGCACACCGGGCCTTTGCGTTAATACGCGAACTCGTCTATCCGTATATAGCAAACTGATGCGCGGCCGTACCCGTGATCATAAAGAAAAGCATCGGGATCGACAGCATGGTGTTGGTACGCGAGGCCAGCAAGGCGACACGCGCTGCTTTCGCCTTTTCTTCATCACTTGCTTCGACCAGCCCCAGCACTTTTTTCTGGTTCGGCCAGATCAGCACCCATACGTTAAATAGCATAATCGTTCCGAGCCACGCACCGATACCGATATACGCGGCCGGTCCCTGGAGCAGGAAAGCATTTAGCAAGCCGATGCCACCGCGACCGAGATAGAAGGCACCCGTAAGCCAAGTCGCCAGCGCCGCCCAGCGGAACCACAGCAATGCAAGCGGCGCGATGTGCTTGGTAATACCGGCGGCCGTCCCGTCCGCCTTTGCCTTGGCGAGAGCGGGTGCCTGTACGAAGTTGAAGTAATACAACAGACCGATCCAGGTAATACCCGCGAGAATATGCAACCACCGGGCTAGAACAAGCTCCATAATTATTTCCCCCTCAGGCTAGATGTGGTTACGATCCACCCTTGGCGATTTGTGTGGCTAGGCCGCCCCGCCCAGCGGCAGGAAGCCCATGGCAAAGACGTACAGCACCAGCGTCAGGACCAGACCCGAGATGATCGTGCCCCAGATGGAATCGAGTGGATTTTTCATCGGTCATTCCTCTTAGTATGATGAAACCCCGAATTGTTGACAATAACGCTCAGGCATTTAGCCTAAGGCAGATCTACGTGGATTGCAAGAGAAGTTTGGGCGGGCGCCGCGTAGCTCGTCTTGGCCGTGGCCCGCGCGCGCGTACATCCCACGACGCATGAAAAGATCGCTCCAGCGGTATTAGTTCGTCTGGCAAAGCGCGCCTGCCTCGAGCGCCAGATTCGTGGTCACCCCGCTACCAACGGCGACATCGCAGGGGGAATATGCCAATCTTCGATTGTGGCTGTCGGTGAATGCATCGACGTGCAGCTGTACGGCTTCATTGCGCCGAAACTTACGCAGCATAATCGTGCGGAGCGTGCCCTTAGCGGATAGGGGCCCAAACCGGACGCTGGCGTCATCACGCCATATGTTCTTATAATTCTCGTAACTTGGAACACGATACCCGAGCTTGCTTACATGTCAGAGGTTAGAAAAATCGTACTTGCTTATTCGGGAGGGCTGGATACTTCGGTAATCCTGAAGTGGCTGCAAGAGAACTACGCGGCCGAGGTCGTCACGTTCACCGCCGACATCGGGCAAGGCGAGGAAGTAAAAATCGCGCGGGAAAAGGCGCAGCAATTCAACGTTCGTGAGATCTATATAGAAGATCTGCACGAGATGTTTGCGGGCGATTTCGTTTTTCCTATGTTCCGTGCGAACGCGATTTACGAAGGTGAGTACCTGCTGGGAACCGCGATCGCACGTCCGCTTATTGCACAACGACTGGTCGAGATCGCGAATGAAACCGGTGCCGACGCTATTGCCCACGGGGCTACGGGTAAGGGCAATGATCAGGTTCGTTTCGAGCTAACCGCGTATGCAATGAATCCGAACATTCGCGTCATTGCACCGTGGCGCGAGTGGGATCTCAGCTCGCGCGAACGGCTCCTCGCTTACGCGCAAAAGCACGGGATTCCGGTGGAGAAGAGACGCGGAACCGAGTCTCCCTACTCGATGGACGCAAACTTGTTGCACATATCCTACGAAGGTGGCGTGCTCGAGGACCCCTGGGCTGAGCCGGATGAAAATATGTGGTCGCGTACGGTGGCCCCTGAGCAGGCCCCGGATCAGCCGCTTTACCTGCAATTGACCTTTGAACGGGGAGACGCCGTGGCCCTTGATGGGCAACGATTGAGCCCGGCGCAGCTTCTGGGCGCACTCAATGAGCTGGGTGGGCGCCATGGCGTCGGGCGTATCGACATCGTCGAAAATCGTTACGTGGGAATGAAGTCACGAGGTTGTTACGAAACCCCCGGCGGCACCATTCTGCTCAAGGCGCATCGGGCCATTGAGTCCATTACCCTGGATCGGGAAGTGGCCCATTTAAAAGATGAGCTCATGCCCCGCTATGCCAGCCTGATCTACAACGGTTACTGGTGGAGCCCCGAGCGCCGGATGTTGCAGACCGCGATCGACAGCTCGCAGACGTCCGTCAATGGCGAGGTGCGCTTGAAGCTACATAAGGGCAACGTTACCGTCGCGGGTCGACGCTCCGACACGGACAGCCTGTTTGACGCCGACGTGGTTACCTTTGAAGACGATGCGGGAGCCTACAATCAGCATGATGCCGAAGGCTTTATCAAGCTCAACGCCCTGCGACTGCGGATAGCGGCCAGAAAACGGTAGATACAAGATACAAGGTCCAAGATACAAGGAAAAGATTAATCGGGTAGCGGATAGCGAGGAAACCTATCGACAAATCGGTATCAAGGTTTTACTTGCCCTATTCGCGACCGGCGACTAAGTCATACTGCGAGCGACGGCAAGGTGTAGGCCCTGCAGGTGCTCTGGATTCGGCGTAAGAGGAGGATCAATGCGCGTACTTCATACAATGATTCGGGTTGGCGATCTGGACCGGTCGATTAAGTTCTACACCGAAGTCCTGGGTATGCAGCTATTGCGGCGAAAAGACTATCCGGATGGAAAGTTCACGCTTGCGTTCGTGGGTTATGGTCCCGAGTCGGAGGGAGCTGTGATCGAGCTGACCCACAACTGGGATACGGATCACTATGAACTGGGTAATGGTTTCGGCCATGTTGCCTTGGCGGTTGAGGATGCCTACGCGGCCTGCGCGGAAATCAAGAAACGGGGTGGACGTGTCGTGCGTGAAGCAGGCCCGATGAAACACGGCACGACGGTCATTGCCTTCGTCGAGGATCCGGACGGCTACAAGATAGAGCTGATTCAAAAGGGCGCACCGAGCGCGGCGCGCCAGGCCACTTAGCCATCGCGCTTTGATCTCCCGCGCGGGACCGCTGTGCGGAGTGGTTATTGAGACCTGGTTGAACCATGGTATGGGTACACCCGCAAGGCGGCCAATTCTGCAATCAATGCGCCGTGCGGTTATCTTGGCGCCGGGACATCTACCGTGCCGGCGCTGAGTTCGGTGAGTCGGCTGCAATGACCAAGCCCTTGCGGGCCCGGGGTTTTTTGCTGATGCTTGGGCGTTCCTGGCGAGCGTAGTCGCGGCCCCGGCATTAGACGAAAAAGCGCCAATGGATAAGCCTGCCAGTCAATCGGCGCAACCGTCGATTGCAGTTGTCGTACCCGTACTGAACGAAGCTGAGGCGATTGAAGCGAGTCTTTCCGCTTTGTCGGGGCATACTGGATTTCGGGAAATTATTGTCGTGGATGGCGGCAGCGAAGACGCCACGTGCGACGTTGCCGGCAAAATGGCTGACGCGATCGGCAAAGGCACTATTCGTGTGTTGAAAGCGAGTCGCGGGCGCGCGCTGCAGATGAATCGTGGCGCACAGGCGTGCCAGTCCGAAATTTTGCTGTTTGTTCACGCCGATACACGGCTGCCAATGAGTGCAGCCGAGCGCATCGGTCAGGCGATGCGCAGTGGCCACGTTTGGGGGCGCTTTGATGTGCGGCTCGACGATCATCATCCGTTCTTTCGCCTAATGGAGCGGTCGATGAACTGGCGTTCGGCACTGAGTGGGATTGCAACCGGTGATCAGGCCATCTTCGTACGGCGTGAGGCCTTCGACGCGCTGGGTGGATACGCGCCAATCGGCTTGATGGAAGACATCGAGCTTTGCAGGCGACTGAAACGCGTAGGACGACCGGCGTTGATTCACGACAAGGTGACAGTATCGACTCGGCGGTGGCGCCGCCACGGTATTGCCCGCACCGTGCTCTTGATGTGGGTGCTGCGACTCTTATATTGGTTTGGTGTTTCCGATGACCGGTTGGTCCGCCGCTATAGGAGCACGGGCTGAGATGAAATCACCGAATCTGATCTTGTTTGCCAAGCAGCCGATCCCGGGAGAGGTTAAAACACGTTTGCAGCGTGATTACACCGCGGAGCAAGCGGCGGAGATCGCAGCGTTCCTGGTTTTCCGGACAGTAGAGCTCGCGGTCAATAGCTGGCCAAGCGAAGTGTATCTCTATGGCGCACCTGATGCGAATCATCCGCTTTTCCGGGAACTCGCGGCCGATTATCGTGTGCATCTGGCGACGCAAGCTGGCGGCGATCTTGGCGATCGAATGATGCGCGCCTTGCGTGAAGGAGTGGCGCGCAGCGGTGCTGCAGGAATAATGGGCTGCGACGTGCCGCAGTGCCGTTGGGAGATTATCGAGCGCGCACACGAGCAGCTTGCGAAGGGTCACAACGTCATCGGGCCCACGGTCGACGGGGGCTACTATTTTATCGGCATGCAGGCCGCACCACGGGTTCTGTTTGAGAAGATCGATTGGGGTGGGCCCAACGTGGCTAACGTAACATTAGAGCGTGCACAACGGCTGGGCATGTACTTCGAGCAGTTGCCGGAGTTGCGCGATATCGACACGGTGGAAGATCTCTGGATCGTAGCGCAAGAGTACGAGCCGCTACGACGGCAGCTCTACCGCATCCTTGCCGGCTCACGCTAGACGAGTGATGCCAAAAATTCCCACAAACTAAGGACCAAGTGCCAGGTACCAAGTAGCGAGGAAAAGTGACACAAGTCTCCCCTTTGCTACTTCGAACTTGTGACTTGCTACTCGTTTTTTGGCTTACACAAGTGCGCCGCCACAACTACTGCCGCTACCGGCGGTGCACCCAAAGCAATGGGCATCCACACGGATTGCGCTATGCTCCAGACTCTTCGCGTCGATGTCCCAGAGATAACGCCGGGAGGTTGCGCCAAGCGGCAGATCGAGCATTTGATTGAAGTCGCAGTCGAATACTCGCGCCAGCCAATCGACACTCAATATATGGCGGCACATGAGACCCGATACAGTATCGGGATTGAAGTTGTCCAAGAGCAGCTGTTGGTAGGACTCCCGCTGACCGGTCTTTGCCAGAAAATGTTCAAATCGATTGATGGGCAGATTGGTGAGCGTCAGCAGCCGGTTGAAGCAAATGCCAAACTCATCACGTAGGTGTGCCTTATAAGTGCGCTCGAGTTGCTCCTGGGGGGGTGGCAGGGCGGCGCCACCGGGATTGTAAACCAGATCCAGGCGCAGTGACTCCTCGATTGCGTAGCCACGCGCGTTCAGCTGCCTTAGTGCCGCTATGCTTTTGTCGAATACCCCTTTCCCCCTCTGTGCGTCCACATTCTTGCGACTGTAGCAGGGTAATGAACAGATTATTCGCACACGCCGTTGTGCATACCAGGCAGCGAGATCTTCTTGCCCCGGTTCATGCAAGACCGTCAGGTTGCAGCGTGATGTAACGTGCGCACCGATGGTGATAAAATCATCGACGAACTGGCGAAAATGCGGGTTTAACTCGGGGGCACCACCAGTAATATCCACCTGGGAAATACCGGCCTGCGCGGCCCATTGCAGAATTCTTTCCATCGTCTCCCAGGACATGATCTCCGTACGCTTGGGCCCGGCATCGACGTGACAATGGTTGCACGCCTGATTGCAGAGACGCCCCACATTCACCTGCAGCTCTGATAACGCCGCCCGCCGTAGCGGGCCCATTCCGTAGGCATCGAGGTGTTTAGCAAACGACGGGACCTCCCTGGTGGGACGTATTCTTATTGCGGTTTGTATCATGGGTTTAGTGTATACCTTCGTGTGTTGTGAAATATATTAGTGTCATGCTCCTGGCGCGAATTCCGGAAAACGACGGCGCAAATCATCCCATAGGTTTTTCCGAAAGGAAATGAGTCAACAAAACTGTGGCATCGGGGAATGCGCCCACTGTTTACATTGTTTTTGTCTGACCTCCCCCTGATAAGGGTGAGTTTTTCGTGGTATTTGACTCGGCCTTGGAAACGGCAACGATTCAGCATGCCGCTGACACGCCATCGTTCGATATGACTGCCAGGCGAGTGTAAAGTTTCCCTGGTCACTCACAGCGAGGGTTTGTGCCGGACCAGATCCTGGCTACGCACTCAAGATAATTGCTTGCAGACGGGTCACGCCCATCACGCTGGGCATGCCATAACGTCTGTTCCAGGCCGTCCATCAGCCGATGCTCTACGGCGTGCGCGTCATCAAGACGAGAGCGTAGTGCATGGTAGGCAGCTCGGATGCCCGGCGGGCGATCTGTGCTGCGTTGTTCATGAATCGCAATGTGCAGCCCGATATGCAGGAAGGCATTCGATTGGGCGGCACGCGAGTCAAGGTCGTGCTCCTCGTAAGCCTCCGGGTTGTCAAGCACCGCGTGATACCCCGGGTGCCGCAAAGCGATATCCACCACCATGGGCTCGACGCCTGCAAGCGAGCCACCCGCACGGAATTTTCGCCACGCGCGAATGAATACAGTGCGCATCTGATCGCGCTCGGTTCCGAATAGCATGTTTCACGCGGGGCGTGCGTGAAACAGCCCCATCACGACCGAGTACTGGTAAAGATGGTTAGTCTCATGCAGCGGGCCGATTTCGCCGTTTCCGTATATGCCGATGATAGGCAGGCTCGGGAAGCGCTCCCTCAGCAGTTCGAGATCTCGATCGCGGTTACCAAAGAAGTTAGGACCACGACCCATACACGGGAATAAGAAGGCGAAGTCAGGCTCGTTTCCCAGCGCCTCGACGGTGTTGGCAATGCTGGTGCGCATGTCACGTTCGGCCGCCAGCGCATCGCGCATCGCCCAGAATAGGCGCTCTCCGCGATTAAGCGGGTGAGACAGCGTGATGGACTTGTCATTGACATTGGCCGACACGATATGGTTTAGCCGATATCGACCGTCGCGAATCGCCGTACTTGGATCCCCGAACGTGACGCCTCCCATAATAAGGTGCAAGGGGATGCGCTCCATTTGGCGAACGCCTGCCGGTAGCGCCTTGACCAGCACGTTGAGCGCGGGGTAATTCCCAAGGCGCAGCACATCGTAGCCGTGAACCTCTGCTACCTCAATCGGTGATGTCAGCGCACGCACGCCCTGCGAAACGTTAATGGCTGTGTCCACACCTTCGATGACTGCCTCGACAAATCCACCCTCGGCAATTCGACTGCCGTGCCACACCTTGAACGGCCCCTCACCTTCAAGGTCAGCGGAGACTGCGCCGATGCGCGGCGTGGGTGTGTCGAGCCAGTCGGCGGTGAGACCGGACGGCGTGCACAGACTTAAAATCGAATGAGTGCCCGCTGTCCCGGCGCAGGGAAGTCCCAGGCGGATAGTGCCACCAAAAACCATCGCTGCGGCAGCCGGGCTGTCTAACACCCATTCCTGATCGGTTAACACACCCGCGCCGGTGCAACCGATCACCTGGGTACAACCCGCCGCGCGAGCCGCTGCACGCAACGCAGGCTCTGGATTGCTTGCGAAATCCGGTGTGAGAAAGAGCAGCACGCCATTGGCGTGGCTCAGACCGACGCGCTCCAGCGCCTTGTTGACCGCGTGCGAGGCGTGATCGCTGGATGTGCGACCACCCCGGCTCAGACCTGTGGCGACAAGCTGGCGGCTCATAACGGTAATTTATCGCTATATTCGCACAAATCATAGAGCACGCACGCGTGACAGCGTGGGCGGCGCGCCACGCACGTGTAGCGGCCATGCAGGATCAACCAGTGGTGGGCATGCCGGCAGTATTGCGGCGGGACCGCCTTGAGCAGCGCCTTCTCCACAGCCAGAGGGGTCTTGCCCGGGGCAAGCCCAGTCCGGTTCGCCACGCGAAAAATATGCGTGTCTACCGCGATCGTAGGCTTGCCGAAGGCGGTGTTGAGGACCACATTGGCGGTCTTGCGGCCCACACCCGGGAGCGCCTCGAGTTCCTTGCGCGTTCGTGGGACCTGACCACCATGCCGGGCTATCAGGATCCTGCAGGTCTTGAGGATATTGGCCGCTTTGGTGTTGTAGAGGCCGATAGTTTTGATGTAACTCTTGAGGCGCTCCGTGCCGAGCCCCACCATCGCTTGCGGGGTGCGGGCAACCCTGAAGAGCTTCGCCGTTGCCTTGTTGACACTGATGTCGGTTGCCTGAGCAGACAACATCACCGCGATAAGCAGTTGAAAGGGCGTTCGGTGCTTAAGCTCGGTGGTAGGCGAGGGGTTGGCGCGCGCAAGCCGTTCAAAGAGTGTCCGCCGCTTGGCTGCATTCATCGTGAACCGGTTTCCGGCCGTAGCCCTGGCACTTCAGTGTACCAACTGCGACCTCAACCCTCCCGGCTGTTTCGATCGGAGGCGCGCAATTGCATTTTCTTTGCACGCACGCGTTTGACTGCCGCCCGTATCTCCATCCTGATTTCGGCTTTCGTTGCGTTACGCGCATCGTCGTTGTGCCTTGATGGCATCGCCGCCGTGCGCGGCGCCTGTCGTGCGGCACGCGTTTCATGACGTTGCCGCAGGCGGCGCAGTCGGGCGTCAGTACGCGCCCGCGCCCGCTCCGACTGCTCGCGTGAGTACTGTGGCCACGGCCAATCGCCCTGGTTGTCCTCGCACGGATACGGCACCAGCGCGATACAATCCACCGGACACGGCGCAAGACACAGCTCGCAACCGGTGCACTCGGTCGCGATCACAGTGTGCATCTTTTTCGCAGCACCGAGAATCGCATCGACCGGGCAAGCGGTCAGGCACAGCGTGCAGCCGATGCATTCGGGTTCATCGATGATCGCCAGCAACCGCGGCTTCGGCACACCGCAAGCGGGGTCCAATGGCTTGAATGGGCGCTTGAGTAACTTGGCCAGTGCCTCGATTGTCACGTCGCCGCCGGGCGGGCAGCGGTTGATGTCCGCCTCGCCGCGAGCCACCGCCTCGGCATAGGCACGGCACCGCGGGTAACCGCATAGCGTGCACTGCGTCTGCGGCAGCCAGGCGTCGATGCGATCGCTTGCGGCTCTCAGGTGGTCTGTAGTCACCGTAGGCACCGCTCGTTACTTGATGCGCAGCCCGGGTTGAGCGCCGTCATCGGGTGCAAGCAACCAGAGATCGGTGTCGCCCGAGCCAGCGGCGAGCACCATGCCCTCGGAGATTCCGAAGCGCATCTTGCGTGGCGCGAGGTTTGCGACCATGACGGTTAAGCGGCCTTCCAAGTCCTCGGGCTTATAGGCCTGCTTGATCCCGGCAAACACATTGTGGGTCTCACCACCGAGATCCAACGTCAACTGCAGCAGCTTGTCGGCGCCTTCTACGAACTGTGCCTTGGTGATGCGCGCGATGCGTAGATCGACCTTGGCGAAGTCCTCGTAGCTGATTTCCTTGGCGATGGGATCAGTGGCCAGGGGCCCGGTGGGTGTTCTCGTATTCATAGATTCCAACTCCTCAGTCGTGGCGCTTAGCATGGCGTCGATCGTGGGGCGCTCGACGCGCGTCAACAGATGGGTAAAAGGATTGATCGCGGTGCCTGTGACCGGCGTGCGGCAGCTTTCCCACGTAAGTGGATCACTATTAAGAAACGCTTCGGCCTTGGCAGCGGTCAGCGGCAGCACGGGTTTGAGGTAGCCAACGAGAACGCGGAACAGGTTCAGCCCGAGCGTGCAGATACCTTGCAGCTCGGCATCGCGCCCGGGTTGCTTGGCGATGACCCATGGTTGGCGGTCATTGATATACTGGTTTGCGCGATCGGCCAGGGCCATGATTTCGCGCACAGCGCGACTGTACTCACGTGCCTCGTAAAACCCGGCGATCATGTCCCCGGCATCGGCAAATTGCTGGAACAGCACGGCATCAGGCAGGGCCTTCGCGAGCTTCCCGGCGAAACGCTTATTGATAAAGCCGGCACAGCGACTGGCGATATTGACCAGCTTGCCCACCAGGTCGGCATTCACGCGGGCCATAAAATCGTCCAGGTTCAGGTCCAAGTCCTGGACCCGGCCGTTGAGCTTGGCCGCAAAATAGTAACGCAAGTACTCAGGCTCAAGGTGCGATAGGTAAGTACGCGCCGTGATAAATGTGCCGCGGGACTTGGACATCTTCTGCCCATTCACGGTGAGAAACCCATGCGCAAAAATGGCGGTCGGTGTTCGGAAGTTTGCCCCCGCGAGCATTGCCGGCCAGAACAATGCGTGAAAATACAAAATATCTTTGCCGATAAAATGGTACACCTCGGTCTCGCTGTCGCGGCCCCAGTAGGCATCGAACTCGAGCCCTGTGCGCGTGCAGAGGTTCTTGAAGCTGGCCATGTACCCGATCGGGGCGTCCATCCAGACATAAAAATACTTGCCCGGGGCATCGGGTATCTCGAAGCCAAAGTAGGGCGCATCGCGGGAGATGTCCCACTCGCGCAGACCCTCGGTAAACCATTCATCAAGCTTGTTGATCACCTCGGGTTGCAGATGTCCGCCCCGGGTCCAGGCCCGCAGCATGGGTTCGAAGTCCTGCAACTTGAAAAAATAATGCTCGGATTCCCTGGAAACGGGCTTGGCGCCGGAGATGGCGGAAATCGGGTTTTTCAGGTCGACGGGCGAGTAGGTCGCGCCACATACCTCGCAGTTGTCCCCGTACTGTTCCGCTGCCCCGCATCGGGGGCATTCGCCTTTTATAAAGCGGTCGGGCAAGAACATGTTCTTGACGGGATCGAAGGCTTGCTCGATTACGCGCGAGCTGATGTGCCCGCCTGCCTTTAGGCGCTGGTAGATCAGGATCGAGAGCTCGCGGTTCTCCTCGGAATGCGTCGTATGGTAATTATCGAAGTCGATCGCAAAGTCAGCGAAGTCACGGCGATGCTCCACCCCGAAACGCTCCACGAGCGCCTCGGGCGAGATACCCTCGTCCTGCGCCCGGATCATGATCGGCGTGCCATGCGCGTCGTCGGCGCAAACATGGATGCAGTCGTGACCGCGCATCTTCTGGAACCGGACCCAGATGTCGCTCTGGATGTACTCCACCAGGTGGCCCACGTGGATGGGACCATTCGCGTAGGGCAGGGCGCTGGTGACGAGGATTTTGCGTTTCTTGTCTGACATAGCGCTAACAATACAATCAAAAAGGCCGCACCGCTAACAAAGTGTTGGCAAACACCCTGCAGCGCCGGCGGCCGAGGCGCAAACGGTATCAGGTTTGCCGTGCCCCCGCTACCCGAGGTCGCGCGCAGCTGTCGCGGATCTTGCTTCATCCCCAGTTTGAGTATGGGAGTTACACTTCCGGCATGACATTTTTGTATGCGCGGTGTAGCATTTTGCCCTCAAACGGTACGCGAAGACCCGGAGAATTCCATGGCGGATGTTTCCCAAATTCAAGTTGAAACCGCACTGAAAGAAGTGATCGACCCCTATCTGGAGCAGGACGTGGTTAACGCCAAGGCCGTAAAGAATATCGACGTCGATGACGGCAAAGTCGTGGTGGACGTCGTGCTTGGTTATCCGGCGAAGGGTTGGCACCAGCAGCTGGCAGGAAAGTTAAAAGACAAGGTCACCGCTATTGCCGGTGTGAGCGACGCGAGCATCAACGTGTCGTCAAACATTGTGTCGCATGTGGTGCAGAAGGGAGTGAAGCCGATCGACGGGGTCAAGAACATGATCGCCGTGGCCTCAGGCAAAGGCGGTGTGGGTAAGTCCACCGTGGCAGTGAATTTGGCGCTCGCCCTATCCGCTGAGGGTGCCAACGCGGCAATCCTGGATGCCGACATCTACGGACCCAGCCAACCGCGCATGCTGGGTGTAAGAGCCAAACCGCAGTCAAAGGACGGGCGCTCGCTTGAGCCGATTCACAGTTACCACTTGCAGGTGATGTCGATTGGTTTCTTGATCGAGGAAGAAACGCCGATGATCTGGCGCGGGCCGATGGTGACGCAGGCGCTCGAACAGCTGCTCAAGGACACGCGGTGGCACGAAGTCGACTATCTGATCATCGACTTGCCACCCGGAACCGGCGACATACAGCTGACGCTGGCGCAGAAAGTTCCGGTCAGCGGCGCTATCATTGTAACCACGCCGCAGGACATCGCGTTGCTCGATGCGCGCAAAGGCTTGAAGATGTTCGAGAAGGTTGAGGTACCGGTGCTGGGCATTATCGAGAATATGAGCACGCACATCTGCAGCAAGTGCGGGCACGAAGAGCATATCTTCGGTGAGGGGGGCGGGCAGCGTATGGCCGAGCAATACGGCATAGATCTGCTCGGCGTGATTCCGCTGGATATGCGCATACAGGAAGAAACGGACAGCGGCACGCCTACCGTGGTGGCAGAGCCGGAGAGCTATATTGCGCAGATTTTTCGTGAGATTGCTCGCCGCGTTGCGGCCAAGCAATCCCTCAGGAAAAAGGACTTCTCTGCGGCATTTCCAAACATCGTCATTCAAAACACGTGATTCGTGAACCGTAATCCGTAATCCGTGAACGGTTATTCGTTTCCTATCAAAGGCTGGTCGACATGGACTCATCGTTAATTGTTGAACTGTTACCAACAACTAATCAGCAGTCACCAATCACCAATCACCAAGCACGAATCACGAAGAGATGAGCATCAAGTCCGACAAATGGATTCGACGTATGGCCGAAGAGCACGGCATGATCGAGCCGTTTGAGCCAAACCAGATAAAGCAGAATGGTAATGGTCGCGTCGTGTCGTTTGGCACCTCGAGTTACGGATACGACATTCGCTGTTCCAACGAGTTCAAGATTTTCACGAACATCAACTCCGCCATCGTGGATCCGAAGCAATTCGATGACACGAGTTTTGTCGATTTTGAGGGCGATGTTTGCATTATCCCGCCCAATTCCTTTGCGCTGGCGCGCACGGTGGAGTACTTTCGCATCCCGCGAAACATCTTGACGCTTTGTGTGGGGAAAAGCACCTATGCCCGTTGCGGCATCATCGTCAATGTGACCCCGTTCGAGCCCGAGTGGGAAGGCTACGCTACGTTGGAGTTCTCCAACACGACCCCGCTTCCTGCCAAGATGTATGCGAACGAGGGGGTGGCGCAGGTGATCTTCCTGGAAGCCGATGAGGAGTGCGAGACCTCGTACAAAGACCGCGCCGGGAAGTATATGCGGCAGATCGGGGTGACGCTGCCCAAGACGTGAACGTGATCTGACGTACTGCGCGCCGAGGCGAGCGGGCTAGTGCTCCAGCCGGCTTAGATACCACCACGGCAGGCGGCGCAGCGCCAGCCGCTCATCTGGAAAATCAAAGGAGTTTTCTACCAGTGCCAGCGCTTCGACCGGCCGGGGCCAGGTTTCGGCCAGCTCGGTAGGTCGCCGTATGCGTTCCTGCGAGCGTGGGTGCGTGCTCAGTATCCACGAATCCGGTATCCGCCTACCGGGCATAAGGATGCGGCGCAGCAGGCCGCCCTGATAATGGTCAAGTTTGTTCAGTGCCGAGACGCGCGGCCAGAGCACGAGCACCATGATGCCGATCACTGCCGCCCAGACGACGCCCGAGCCGCCGCCAAGCAACCAGCCGGGCAGCGCGAGCTCGGCAACTTCTCCCTGCGTTGCGCTAGCTCCTGCATCCCTGGAGTCGTACGTCCATGTAGTCGTCTGTGAACTTTGGGATCTCTGCTGTGAGTGATGCAATATCCGGGCTCGCATCCCCATGAATGCAGTGATGCCTGCGGGGCATGTTTTCGAGCGCGGCAATACCGCGGCATTCAAAACGGTAGTGTCAGATCGCCTCGCAGGCCGCTCAGCAGGGCCTTGAACTGGCCTTGGATGCGCGCCAGCGCCGCGCGGCTGGTGCCCTCGAAGCGAAAGACCAGCACGGGCTGGGTATTGGAGGCCCGCACCAGCCCGAAGCCATCGTCGAAATCTACGCGCAGCCCGTCGATCGTCGTGATCTTGGCACCGGGGAAATCCGCTTGCGTCACAAGCTCCTTGACCAAGGCGTGGTGCTCGCCTTCTTTCATCTCCAGATGCAGCTCCGGGGTGTTAACGGTATTGGGCAACGCCGCGAAGATCTCCGCGGGGGCACGCGTGTCGTGCGAGATCAGCTCCAGCAGCCGCGCGGCCGCATAAATCGCATCGTCAAAACCGTACCATCTTTCCTTGAAGAAGATATGCCCGCTCATCTCGCCGGCGAGCAAAGCCCCAGATTCCTTGAGCTTGGCCTTGATGAAAGAATGGCCGGTCTTCCATATGACCGGCCGGCCACCCTCCTCGAGGATGACCGCGTGCAGCGCACGGGTACTCTTGACGTCATAGATAATCTCAGCACCGGCGTGGCGCGAGAGGACATCACGGGCAAAAAGGATCATCTGGCGGTCGGGCCATATGATTTCACCGTCCGGTGATACCACGCCGAGGCGATCCCCGTCGCCGTCGAAAGCGATTCCGATGTCGACCGGGCGGCGTTTTACGGCTGCGATGAGATCGGCCAGGTTAGCGGGTTGCCCGGGGTCCGGATGGTGATTGGGAAAGTGGCCATCGACCTCGCAATAAAGCTCCTCCACCTCGCATCCCAGCCGGCGCAACAGCTCCGGGGCCATGCTGCCGGCCACACCATTACCGCAGTCGACGATCACTTTCATAGTGTGCGCGAGGCCCACATCCGAGGTAATACGTTCCAGATAGGCCTCGCGCACATCGGCCTGGGTAATACAGCCTGGCCCATCGACGAGGTCAGACTCCATGCATCGCCGCCGCAGATCCTGGATCGCGCCAGCCGCCAACGTTTCTCCCGCGAGGACTATTTTGAGGCCGTTGTACTCTGGCGGGTTATGGCTGCCGGTGACGCTAATTCCGGAGTGGGTGCCCAGATGATAGGTGGCGAAGTACAACACCGGTGTGGGCACCATCCCGATGTCGATGACCTCGCACCCGGCCCGCGCCAACCCGCGGCTCAGGGCGGCGACCAGGCCCGGCCCCGACAGGCGCCCGTCACGTCCCACGGCGACCGCGCGCTGCGCGCGAGAGCGCGCCTCACTGCCGATAGCATGCCCGATGCGCTCCACGATCCCGGGCGTGAGCGTAGTCTCTACAACGCCGCGAATGTCGTAGGCCTTGAAAATCTCGGCCGGCAGCTCGCCCGCTTGCACCGAATGTGTAGAACCGTTTTTTGACAGGGCCATAGGCAATACCTTCGTGCTGAGCGCGCGCGCCCACCGCTGGCCGTGGTCTTCGCGCTAAGGCCGGGGACGCCACGCAAGCGTACCGTAGCTTTCCCGGGGAGGGAACCTTCCTGTTGGCTTTCCTTAGCTCGACTGGCTTTTCTTTTTTTGGAGCGGTACGGACGCCGGACCCATTACCCGAGTGGTGTCGCGCCCGGCCTTCTTGGCCTGGATCAGCGCTTGGTCGGCACGCCACAGGACATCATCGCTCTTCTCGTCATCGTCACACATGACGCTCAGCCCGCCGGTCCACCGTAGCCGGTGGACCGTCTCCCCCGTGAGAGGCAGGTCGCGCGGGAGCTCTTGGCGCAGCCGTTCGGCCAGTTGTGCGGCCCGCTGCAGGTCGGTGTAGGCGTAGATCACACAGAACTCATCGCCGCCGAGGCGCGCCAGAAAATCGGTCTGGCGCACATGTTTTTTTAGTGCGTTGGCGAACTTGACGATCAAGGCATCACCGGCATCATGACCGAAACGGTCATTAACCGATTTAAAATGGTCCAGATCGATAATGAGGACGGAGGAGTATCCGCTCGTCTTTATCGTGTCAAAGAGTTCTCTGAGCTTCTTCTCAAAGTGGCGCCGGTTGTTGAGTTGGGACAGGTGATCCACGAGCCCCATATCTTTGAAAATACTCTTCTCGATTACCATTTCCTTGCCGGAGTCGCGCAGATACTTGAAGATCTTTGCGAACTCCGAGAGCTCCATCGGGTAGTTCGCTCTGATCGAATCCTCGCGTATGTCTCTGAAGATCCGGGCCAGGGACTTTATGTCATGGTTCACAAAAGCCACTACCTTCCACGAGAGGTTCAGGCTCGCCGCCAGCAGTGCAAGCGCCGCCACGATGATCACCAGCAGCAGCATGAGCCGTTTCCCGGTGAACAGCGGCGCCGCGTCCACGCGCGGCCAAAATACGAGAGTCCATGTTGAATCGGCAATGGGAATGGTCACGGACTCGTGGGAAGAGAGGGCGCCAATAGCACCAAGCACCGTCGTCACACCTGCCCACGCGGTATCGACGCTCGAGCGGGACCGGGGCGTACTGCCCATCGCGTGACGGGCAACGCCAAGCCTCATCACCACCTGTTGCGAGGAGCCGCGGCCACGCCCCGCGGTTTGTCGCAGCTCCAGGTAATGGGTTTTGAATTCCAGGCGCCGGAGAATGCCCCGTATAGGGGCACTGGAAATACTCGCGTGCACATACCCTCTAATCTGCCCTTGCGCATTTGTTATCGGTTCCGCCAGATCGAAGTGCTCATATCGTTTGCCAAGCAGATGGAACTCCGAACGCGGCGGGCGCTGTTGATCCTGCGTGCGGTGAATGAACGCGACACAGGCCTGTGTGAGCGGTGGTGTGCTCGTTGGGTCAGGGGTTACTGAGTCTGGCAGGAAGCGAACTCGCTGCGCATGAGGAAGCAGCGAGCCGAGGCTGTCAGCTTTCTCATCGAGGGCCGCAAATTCTCCCAGACGTACCGATCTAACCACATCGGCGCGCCTGGAGATCTTGTACAGAACGTTCCGGTTTTGTTTGATGACATCGGTGATCTGCATGGCGGCAGTATTGGCCAGGAGCACGACTTTCTCTCGCTGTGCTTCCTGCAGCACGCGATACCCGGCAAGGATGGCAAGCGACAAGCACAACACAAGGACAAAGGCATAGCGTGTTGTAAGCTTATTGAGCGAGGTCATGATTTTCGATACTTAGGTTGTCATACACCAGCGAACGTTGGCATCAATCATAGTGCAACGCTACCTACCGTGCGATGGATGTCTCGGTGAGCAGTGCTGCTGCGCAGATCAGGGGCGAAAGATCGTAGCCGGTTGTCCAAGTTGTGGTCATTGTGAGCACGAATGAAAATCGCGATGACGCTTAGCGGGTGTCCTGGGTGCTGCGCCGAGCAGCGTATCGGCACACACGTCTATCAGGTCCGGGTCTTGCGCTCTGGCCCGTCGTCCCAACTTAGCTCCCTTGATTAGACATCGCCTCGCGAACATGTCCTACTTGCGCCCGGTGTGACCGAAGCCCCCGTCCCCACGGGGGCTTTGTGCAAACTCCTCGACGATTTCAAACTCCACCCGCACAATCGGGACGAATACCATCTGTGCGATGCGGTCACCGGGCTCGATGACGAAGTTCTCGTGCCCACGGTTCCAACAGGAAACAAACACCTGGCCCTGGTAGTCGGAGTCGATCAGTCCAATCAGGTTACCAAGCACAATTCCGTGTTTGTGTCCCAGGCCCGACCGCGGCAGTAGCACTGCTGCCAGTTGCGGATCGGAAATATGGATAGCCATGCCCGTAGACACGAGGTGGGTTTCACCCGGATCGATTCGCAATTGCTTGTCGATGCAAGCAATGATATCCACACCCGCGGCGCCGCCGGTAAGGTAGCGCGGCAGCGGGAATTCCTTACCGATGCGCGTATCGAGAATCTTGAGCTGTACTTTTTGCATGATACTTGCCGGCGACGCGCTGGATGAGGGCGCGAGCAAGCCGGATCTTGCGTGCCCGCGGTAACTCGATTACGCCGTTCTTGTCTATCAGGAGCAGTTGGTTGTAATCCGAGTCGAATCCGGCGCTACCGACTCGCACGTCGTTGGCGACGATTAGATCGATGCGTTTGTCGAGCAGCTTCTTGCGCGCGTGATGCTCCAGATTTTCGGTTTCGGCGGCGAATCCCACAGTAAACGGTGCGGGCGATAGCGCCGCCACGCTCGCCAGGATATCCGGGTTCTTCACAAGCTTGATGGTCAGAGTATCCGAATGTTTCTTTATTTTCTGCGGCGCAACCGTCTCGGGCCGGTAGTCACCCACCGCAGCGACAGCGATGAAGATATCTATATTGTTCGCCTGCGCATGCACAGCCTCCAGCATCTCCTGCGCGCTGCGCACGTGCACGGTTGTCACGCCCTCAGGATCTGCAAGCGCCGTGGGCCCGGACACCAACACCACGCTCGCGCCCGCCTCAAGCGCGGCCTCAGCTACAGCATAGCCCATTTTCCCCGAGCTGCGATTTGTGATGCCGCGCACTGGATCGAGGGCCTCCCAGGTCGGACCGGCGGTGACGAGCACATGCCGGCCATCAAGGGCGCCAGTCGAAAACAGCTCTGCGGCCCGCGCCGCTATCTCGGTCGGCTCGAGCATACGCCCCGGTCCGGTTTCGCCACAGGCCTGCGCTCCCTGCGCCGGCCCGAACACCCGTACTCCGTTTTGCTTGACCCTCGCGAGGTTGTCCTGGGTGGCCGGGTTTTCCCACATCTGCTGGTTCATCGCCGGCGCCAGCGCAACCACGGCCTCTGTGGCGAGACACAGCGTGCTGAGGAGATCATCGGCGCGCCCGTGCGCCATCTTGGCGATGAAATTGGCACTGGCCGGCGCGACGATTACGGCATCGGCCCAGCGCGCGAGCTCGATGTGGCTCATGCCCGATTCCGCCTCGGCATCGAGCATGTGCAGGCGCACGGGGTTGGCGCTGACCGCCTGCATGGTCAACGGTGTGATGAACTCTGTTGCCGCCCGCGTCATGACAACCCGGATCTCGGCTCCCAGCTCGCGGAGGCGCCGTGCGAGATCGGCACTTTTGTAAGCGGCAATGCCCCCCGTAACGCCGAGCACCAAGTGTTTATTGCTAAGTGATCCCATATGATAGAGTTTACTTGGCCTACGCCGCGTGACACAAACAAACGGAGTCGCCCGATGCCGATCACGGACTGGCCCATAGCCGAAAGGCCACGGGCAAAACTGCTCATAAAAGGGTCCGAGGCCCTTTCCGACGCGGAACTACTGGCGATTTTCCTGCGAACTGGCGTGGCGGGGAAGACCGCAGTGGACCTTGCGCGGGAGCTGCTGCAGCGCTTTGGTGGCTTGCGCGAACTGCTGGCGGCGAGCCGCGAGGTGTTTTGCGCCACCCCCGGCTTGGGTGAGGCCAAATATGCGCAGCTGCAAGCGGCAATGGAGATGAGCCGCCGTCATCTTGGCGAGGAGCTGCGCCGGGGGGCCACGCTATCATCGGCCAAGGATGCCGAGAACTATCTGCACGTGCGTCTTGGGGACCGCGAGCATGAGGTCTTCTGCTGCGTGTTTCTCGACAATCGACACCGCGTGTTGGCGTTCGAGGAGCTTTTCCACGGCACCATAAACGGTACCGCCGTGTACTCCCGCGAGATCGTCAAGCGGGCACTGTTTCATAATGCGGCCGCGGTTATTCTGGCGCATAATCATCCCTCCGGGGTCGCCGAGCCGAGTCAGGCGGACGAGGTGTTGACGGCGCGCCTCAAAGAAGCCTTGGGGCTTGTCGATGTGCGGGTGCTGGACCACGTGGTCATCGGTGACCGGCAGACGGTGTCGTTCAGCGAGCGTGGATTGCTCTAGCCCCCCATCCGAACCCATTGCGATCCAGGGGTATTGGGCTAGGCTCGGAGCTTCGGGAATAGCAGCGGAATGAGCCCGTTATCGCCCCGTGGTCGTCTGATCTGGACTATTAGTGGCTGATTCTGGTATAACCCCGCGCTCAGCGCAGGGTCCGACGCAGCCGTGCTACTGCGCTTTGCTGGGGACTTTTTACTTGGTGTGATGGCGCTGAAGATCAGGGAGTAACGACGTTGGCTAGAGTGTGTCAAGTCACAGGTAAGCGTGCGGTTACTGGAAATAACGTCTCGCATGCCAACAACAAAACGAAGCGCCGTTTTCTGCCCAATCTGCATGACCGGCGCCTGTGGGTCGAGAGCGAGAAGCGCTGGGTGCGACTGCGCGTATCGAGCAAGGGCTTGCGCATTATCGACAAGAAGGGCATTGACGCGGTGTTGGCAGACATGCGTGCCCGCGGTGTGAAGGTCTAACACGATTCGGAGGTCAGGGACATGGCAGTGCGTGAGAAGATTCGACTTGTATCGAGTGCCAAAACCGGGCATTTCTACACCACCACAAAGAACAAGCGTACGATGCCGGAAAAACTCGAGATCAAGAAGTTCGACCCGGTGATCCGCAAGCACGTTATCTACAAGGAAGCCAAGATCAAGTGAGCCGGCGTCGCCACACTGTAGGTCGACACGAGCAAAGCCCGGTTATACCGGGCTTTGTCGTTAGAGGGCGGGTCATTTGCCTCGGCACGGGCTCGGGGGTCTTGCGCGGCGCAGAGATCGCCCGGCCGCGGCGGAGCGGGCCGGGGGCTAAGGTACGGGCAGGAGCGCTACGGGTATGTACAACCGCTTGTTTTTCTGGCATAAAGACCGAATAGTTGTCTAACTGCGTTAAGGTTTCAGCCGTGTATGCTTTGAGTCAGCAGGTATTGCGGACCGATGTCTCGGGAATGCCGTTGGAGTGGATCGATTTCAGGGAAGCGGTTCGCGCTTATTATCTTGACCAAGTTGCTTACACCTGCGGCGTGCTCTTATATCACGTGCACGGTGGGCACAATGCGATCTCTGGATGCCGGAGCGTGGTCGAGGTCAACAGTATTGTTGCGACCCACGGCAATACGCACGCATTGCTGAAGGCGCGTGAGCACTATGTTCCGCCGCTGAGTAACCCCGCCTTGTTTGCCCGCGATGTACACCTGTGTATGTACTGCGGCGGCCAGTTCCCGGCACGAGCACTCTCGCGCGATCATGTGATGCCGCTGAGCGCGGGTGGCACGGATACGTGGAACAATGTCGTGACGGCATGCCGGCGATGCAATAATCATAAAGCGGGGCAAACACCGGAAGACGTGAGCATGGAGCTGCTCGCCGTGCCTTTCGTGCCGACGCACGCGGAGTACGTGTTTCTGCAGGGCAAGCGTGTGCTGGCGGATCAGATGGAATTTTTGCTGGCACACTTTCCACGTACCAGCCCGTTGCACCGGCGCCTGTCAAAAGCGATCTAACGGGTCGCTAAATGCCCTGTTCTTGGGCTACCCAATTAGCGCAACGTTCCACGCAGCGGCGATCACCCAAGGCGGCGCGCTTGGTTTTGGCTTTTGAGGTAGACGGCAATCACGGGGTGGCCGGCGTAAGCGAGTAGGTCCGCAGCTTGTGGGAGAACTCCCGCAGCGCGTGGATACCCGTCGCCTCGGCTTGTCGGCACCAGTCATCGAGCGCCTGTAACAACAGCTCGTGTGTTGCGGCAGAGCGTTGCCAGATCGCCTGCAGCTTTTGCTTCATGACGTAGACTGTTTGCAGCGACTTGTAGCCCTCCAGCGCCTCGGCCAGCCATCTGCGGCTGGCGTCATCAAGCAAAGTCGCCTCACGCAGCATCAAACGCTTGGCCCGCTTCAACGACATCCAACCGTCGCGATCAGCCGGATTCGCCTTTTTCAACTCCTCGCGGTGTACGCGTTTGAGAACATCGCGCGCAAAACCGGCCATCACCTGGAATCGATTGGCCACGACGGCCTTCACCGTTTCGAGATCGCAGCTCTGCTTCTCCGGGTTGAACGTAGGCTTGGGCGGAATTTTCTTCACTGTCGCAAGGCGCAATGTCTCCAGTGCTCGGATGTACAGCCATGCGATATCGAGCTCCCACCACTGGCTCGAGAACTTGGCAGAACTCGGGTAGGTGTGGTGATTGTTATGCAATTCCTCGCCGCCGATAATAATGCCCCAGGGGACGATGTTGGTGCTGACATCGGTCAGCTCATAATTGCGATATCCCCACCAGTGTCCGATGCCATTGATGACGCCCGCGGCCCAAAACGGAATCCAGAGTATCTGCGTGATCCAGATAAGCGATCCTGCCACAACCCCAAAAAGCAGCACGTCAATTCCCAGCATCAGGACGACACCCAGGTAATCCATGGTCTTGTAGACATTGCGCTCCATCCAGTCGTGGGGCGTGCCGTAGCCGTACTTTTTCAATGTTTCGCGCTTGACCGACTCAATGCGGTAGAGCCACATCCCCAGCCACAAGACCATTTTGATTCCAACCTGTTGTGGGCTGTGTGGGTCGTCGGGACCCTCGACATTGGCGTGATGTTTGCGGTGCACGGCCACCCACTCCTGTGTCACTTGGCCGGTGGTTACCCAAAGCCAGAAACGAAAGAAATGACTGACCACGGGATGCAGCTCGAGCGCCTTGTGTGCCTGGTGACGGTGTAAGAAGATGGTCACACTGGCAATGGTAATATGGGTGAGAACGAGCGCTACGATGACGTATCCCCACCACGGCAAATCGATCAAGCCTTCATACATGAATTGGGTATCTCCTTGTGTGTGCGGGCCGGCTTTGGTCAGTGTAGCCCACTTCCGCGATCAAAAGGACTGCGATTGTGCCCTTGGTTCAACGCCGGCCGGCTCTTCGGTACGGTTACACGGGCATTGTAGTGACATTTTGGCCCGGCGTGAACTGGCGGTGGCCAGTCTTAGCGGGCATTCGGTGCAGGCTGTCACGAGGCCACCGCGGTGATCATGCCCACAACGCCTTTGCTTGCGACCGATATAATTATCGAGTTGGTCGACCGCCCCGACCGCCCGATCGTGCTGATACGGCGCAAATACCCGCCTTTGGGGTGGGCGTTACCCGGCGGCTTTGTCGAGGTTGGTGAGACCGTTGAAGCCGCCGCCGTGCGCGAGGCGCGAGAGGAAACCGCGCTGGAGGTACATCTCAGGGCACTGCTCGGCTGTTATTCCGATCCACAACGCGATCCTCGTGCCCACACGGCCTCGGCGGTGTTCGTGGCCGAATCACGGGGCGACCCCGCAGCGCAGGACGATGCCGCGGAGCTGGCCGTTTTCCCCCCGCAAGGGCTTCCCGCAGAGCTTGTATTCGATCACCGGCAGATCCTGCAGGATTACCTGGATTTCCGCAGGACCGGCCGTTTTCCGGCGCCGGGCGGCCATTGATGGTCTAGCCTGCATTTCTCAGCCGCTGTCTGCTGCGGCCGCGTATCTCGGTCGCTGTTCCCGACGCGACTCTACCTCGGCAACTCGGTAACTGCTCCAGGCGTTACCCTAACTC
>VRUB01000163.1:0-300 GCA_019456345.1 Nitrospira sp.
GGAAACATGCCCTGCGGCATCTACACGCGCAAGGTGTGGTGGCGCGACAATGTGGGTAACACATCGGCTTTTTCCCATCTGCCTATTTGGTATGCGTATTATGATGGACAGCACGGATTCAACGACTGGTACAGTCCATCCGCTTGGTACGAGGGTCCGTTCGGTGGATGGTCGGATCCCACCGGTAAGCAGTATGACTCCGACTGGACCGCACCCGACTTATGCGGCGTCAACGTGGATTACAACATCATGTACGTCCTCGACGACGACCCACCCAGCCCGCCATCGGTGCCGCCGGCG
>VRUB01000163.1:310-4506 GCA_019456345.1 Nitrospira sp.
AGTCATTACACCATTTACTGGCCCACGATCCCGGGCATCCAGATTTACTCCCGGGATATCGGACCCTTAGCGCCGATGCGATTGCGAACGCGACAGGCTATGAATTCAAGATCGAGTATTGGGATGGAGCGTGGCAACGCTACTTTACTTACTCGCCGAACGGCAGTGCGCAGACCTTTTGGCCGGTGTTCGATGATACCCAATACCGCTGGCAGGTACGTGCTCAAAACCAAGCTGGATGGGGTGAGTGGTCTGCGTGGGCCACGTTTAACTTCGGGAACGTCGGGGGGGCGCCGCCTGCACCAACCCAGTTAAGTCCTGATAACGTTGCGATTCCGTCGGGCTCGGTAACGCTGAGCGCGGATGCTATCGCAGATGCGACGCGTTACGAGTTCGAAATTTCGTACTGGGACGGTGCAACATGGCAGTACTATTACACCTACGCATCGACTAACAACACCCAGACTTTCTGGCCGGCGTACCACACCGAGTATCAGTGGCGTGTACGGGCCGAAAACCAGTTCGGCTGGGGCGCGTGGTCGACCGCGGCAACCTTTGGTTTCGGAAACCTTCCGCCGCCCGCACCCACGGGGCTAATCCCAGATGGCGCGACAATCGCATCAGGTTCGGTAACCCTCAGCGCCAACGCAATTGCGAACACCACGGGCCATGAGTTCGAAATAGGTTATTGGGATGGCGGAGCCTGGCGCTATTACTATACCTACGCACCTGCGAACAACATGCAGACCTTCTGGCCCGCGTATGCCAACCGCCAGTACCGCTGGCGCGTGCGTGCTCAGAACCAAGAGGGATGGGGTGCGTGGTCTACGTGGGCCACGTTTAACTTTTTCCCGTAAGGCACCGACTTCGCCCTTCGAAGGGGCTAAAGCAATACTATATATAGAAGGCTTGACCCGTTTCTGAGATGCTACTGATCGGCGTCTGCGACCGGCCAGCAGCCAGAGGCGCCCCTCATTCAGTGCGAAGGATCGGCCGGATCAGGCGAAGATCTCGTTAAAGAAATCCTGCATCGCCTGCCAGGAGCGGCGGTCCGTCTCAGCGCTGTAGGCGAGCGGAAGGCCGTATTTCTTTCCGTTCTCATCGGCGTCCGGATTGGTAAAGCCGTGGAGCGCCCCCTCGTAGGCCTCGAATCGGGTGTCCGCACCCGCCTCTTCCATCTCCTGCTTGAAGGCGGCGACATCGGCGTCCGGCACGAGGCTGTCCGCCGCCCCGTGACAGACCAGAATCCTGGCCCGTACGCTCCCCGGGGCGGGCTTGTGGGCGGCGCCCAGTGACCCATGAAAGCTCACGACGCCGTCGAGATCCATGCCGATCCGCGCCGCGTGCAGCACCACGGCGCCGCCGAAGCAGTAACCGATGGCGGCCACATGGGCGGCGTCGGTTGTCGACTGGCCCTTGAGTAGCGCATAGCCAGCCTTCAAGCGGACCTCTCCCTGCTCCATATCTTGGAGCACGGCGTTCATGAGGCTACCGGCATCCTCCGGGTTGTCGGCGATTTGACCCTCCCCGTACATGTCGACCGCGAGCGCCGTATAGCCGAGCTCGGCGAGCATTCGTGCCCGCCGACGAATGTAGTCATCGAGTCCCCACCATTCGTGCACGACAAGGACCCCCGGTCGTTCGGCGTCGGCGCCCTCGTCGTAGGCTAGGTAACCTTTGAGGGTCGTCCCGTTGGCCGTGTAACTGATGGTCTCGGTGTGGATGTTCGCGCCCTGTCCAGACATGTTCTCCTCCTCTCGTGAGCAACACTGGCGTTTACGAATTCACGATTCAATCCTTGATCGCTTTTCCTCTTTTCCTTTCTCCACCCTTCCGTCTCTACGTTATGCCGCACCGATCCTTAATACGATACCAGCCGATGATCGCGGGCAGAAACCAGGGTCGGCCGCGGTACAGAGGACGAGTTTGAAACGGCGCCTCGTCGAAGACGGTTTCAGCCTCGGCATCACCAAGGATTCGCAGCGCCACCTTCTGGCCTAACCACCGGGCCCAGACGACTCCGGAGCCGCAGAAGCCGGTGGCGTAGTAAATACCTTCGTGCACAGCGACTTTCGGCAGGTAGTCGAACGTATACCCCGTATAGCCCCACCACGAGTGAGTAACGCTCACACCATCGAGCTCTGGAAAGATCTCCACCAAATCGCGATACAGTTGTCGGAACTTAGCCTTCGGGTCGTCTGTCTCTGCCCCGCGGCGACCACCGAAGACAATGCGCGTGCCGTCCGGCGATGGGCGATAGTAGTGATACAGGTTACGGCTTTCCCCGATCATGCGACGCTTCGGCATCAAACGGTCCATGAGCGCCGGATCGAGCGGCTCGGTAGTGATGATCTGACTAGGAATCGGCACAATCCGACGCTGCAACCAAGGCGTCGCAGAGCCTGTATAACCGTTAGTGGCAACGATCACGTGTCGGGCCCGCACACGACCGTCGGCAGTGTGTACGTCGAAACCGTCCCGGTCGCGATGCACGCCGTCCACACTTGTGCGGGCATGGATCGTCGCCCCCGCCGCCTGCGCTCGCTCCAACATACCGGTATGCAGCAACCCTGGGTGAAGTCCTCCGATGTCCGGCCTTACCATCCCGCCGTAGTAGAAGTCGGTGCCGATTTCGCTATGCTGTTCCGATCTCGGTACAGCGTACGCCTCAAAGTCGAGATGCTTACTCATGAGCGCAGCTTCGCGTGCCAGGAATTCATAGTGCGCCGGACGCATGGCACCCGTGAAGTGCCCGCTCGCTACAAAACAGCAGTCGATATCTTCCTCTTTGACGAATCGAGCGAGGTCTAAGCGCGCGTGCTTGCCTTCTTCGTAGATGGCTTTTGCTCGCGCAAGTCCGAAGCGCTCGATCATCTTGCTGAAGCGGATCTTGATGTTACCGCTGGCGATCCCACCGTTTCGACTGGATGCGCCTTCACCGGGTCGGTCTTTTTCGAAAACGAGTACTGTGCGGCCCGCCCGCGCTAGGGTCAGGGCCGCGCTCAAGCCAGCAAATCCTGCACCCACCACGACGGTATCGGCAAGCTCAGGAACGGGCTGCTTCGGCAACTCGACCAGGGGGGCTGTTTCCCACCAGTAAGGGCGGAACGCAGGAATAGGCATCGACGTATGGGGCATGCGATACCAGGCTATCACATATGGCCCGACCGGGCCGAGACCGTTTCGAAAGATCGAAACACGGCTGTCTCTATCAGCGACGCTCCGCTATATGAAACACGGATATGCGATGTTGATCGAACGTACGGTTTTGAGGGAGCAGCGGTCGAGGACGTGCGAGAGCGGCCTTCCTTGGAGGTCAGTGGAATCGTTATCCGCTTTGCGGTTTCGCGACGACGCGTGATTGAGTCTGCATCAGCCTTCGCAACTGTGCGCCGAGCGGGTGTTCAGGGATGAGGCCGTTGAGGGAAGCGATTGCCATCTCGGTGTCTTCTAGCCTGCCTGCTTTCAGACATAGGCGACCGGCTTGTTCGTACCACCTCGCCGCTTCGTCCTTATCAGGTTCGATGCCTTTGCCGGTCTCGTAGACGAAACCTAGGCTGAAGGCGGCGTCGGCGAAACCGTGCGCAGCCGCTTTGCGATATAACTCGATTGCCTTGGCCGGGTCCGCTGGCACGCCGCGACCGTCCGCATAGCGTATGCCGAGCATGTATTGCGCTTCGGCGTGGTTGCGCTTCGATGCCTGTTCGTACCAATACACCGCTTTGGTCTCATTTTTCGTCGCGCCCCAGTGTGCCCCATGGATGTTGCCAAGGGCGAATTGGGCGCGCGGGTGCCCTTTCTCTGCCAGCGGTTGTAGGTACTCAACCGCTTTCTTGTGTTCACCCAGGTCGATCGCTTCCATGCCCTTCTTGTAGCGTCCTGCATCTGATCCGGCACCGTCGCGCATGCCGTAGAGCTTCCATACCGCCACCCCGATAGGGGCAGCGAGCAGGAGTTGAACCCAGAAGCTTGTCACGAACATCACGATCAAGGTCACGAAAATGACCAGACCCAAAACAGCCAGCACCACCAATCCCGGCAGGCTTATAGCAGCACTCAGTTTTTGCCCAAGCGTGGCGTCCTTGGTTGAATCCATTTCTTCGATCACCAATTCCCGGGCCCAATGTCTTTTTTCACGGAAGATCACAAACCCAATACCGAATCCCAAAGCGGCGCCGGCAAGATGTGCAACCAAG
>VRUB01000164.1 GCA_019456345.1 Nitrospira sp.
GCCAGGGGCCACGGTGACGAATGAGTTCGGTCTTATACAGGCCGATGATCGTCTCGGCCAGGGCGTTGTCGTAGGAGTCCCCTCGACTTCCGACCGAGGACTCGATACCCGCTTCGGCCAGGCGCTGCGTGTAGCGGATCGACAGGTACTGGGTGCCCCGGTCGCTGTGATGAACGAGCCCGTCCGTGCCGGTTCGTGAGTACAGGGCCTGCTCCAGCGCATCGAGCACCAGCTCCGTCTTGAGCGACTTCGCGACCCGCCAGCCGACGATCAGGCGGGCATAGACGTCGATGACGAAGGCCACATAGACAAAACCCGCCCAGGTGGCAACAAAGGTGATATCTGCCACCCACAGCTGATTGGGGCGTGCGGCCGTGAACTGGCGATTGACCCGGTCGGCCGGTCGATCGGCGGCCACATCGCCCACGGTGGTGCGGCAGGATCGGCCGCGCACGACCCCTTGCAGGCCAAGGCGGCGCATCAGACGCTCCACGGTGCAGCGTGCCACGGCGATGCGCTCGCGATTGAGCTGGCGCCAGACTTTGCGTGCGCCGTACACTTGGAAGTTCTCCTCCCAGACACGACGTATCTCGCTCTTGAGCTCGACGTCGCGCCGCCCCCGCGGCGCCAGCCGTGCGCGATCCGCCTCGCCGGCCTTGTGGGCATAATACGTCGAGGGGGCGATCGGCAATACCGCACAGATCGGCTCGACCCCGTATTGATCACGATGCTCGTCGATGAACGACACCCTCACTTGCCGGGGCGGTCGAGCTCCGCCTGGGCGAAAAAAGCCGCCGCCTTGCGCAGGATCTCGTTGGCGCGCTGGAGCTCGCGGTTCTCGCGCTCCAGCGCCTTGAATCGCTCACGATCCGAGCGCGTCAGACCCTCGCGCAACCCTTGCTCACGCTCGGTCCGGCGCACCCATTTGCGCAGCGTCTCGGCCGTGCAGCCAATCTTCGCTGCAATCGATTCCATCGCCGCCCATTGGGAGGCATGCTCCCGCTGATGCTCGAAAACCATGCGCACCGCCCGTTCCCCGCAGTTCTGGTGAATATCTGATAGATGTGTTCATCACTCCATCCTCTCAGAGATTGGAGTCTCCGGTAAAGTCGGGGCGGTTCACGGATGTGCCTTGGGCGAACCTTCTGAGGCGACCGCCGAGCGCGGGCGCTCAAGATTTTTTTGGGGCGCAGGCTGCTCCTGTGCGTTCCTGCACTCGCGACATAGGTGCCTCCGTGCACGGAAGTCCGGGGCGCCCTTTCTTTCGGTTCCTTGCTTTGGGCACGCAAAGAAAGGAACCCGTCGTACGGGGCGGGGTCCCGTTGAAGAATATTCGCCGGTTAGGCGACACAGCAAATATGTGCTGCGCGGCGACTATTCGAGTCAGCGCCGCGACCCGCGCCGTGGCCACATCGCCCCGATAGCCACCACCAGAAACAGCAGCCCGCCAATAATGGCGATCAGGCCACCCAGGCCCATCAACGCCATGCCGGCGATCTCGGGAAAATTCTCCAAGCCCGTGGCACCGGGGGTCTTGCGTTGCACGCGGTAGCCGCCCGACTAGGCGAGGCCCAAGATGTGCAGCAGCTGACCGCCGCCGTAGACATAGGGCTGGATATGGGCGAGTCGCGCCGCCAGTGGGCGAAAGCCCAGGCGCGGAAGCAACAGGTAGGTAAGGCCCATGAACGCCAGCGTGACACCGACAATGGAGCCGTGGTAATGCGCCGGGATGAGGACACTCACCCCTGCAATAAGAAATCCCATGACGCCGCCGGTGGCGAACAGCACGATGGACCACGCCAGAGCGGCGCGCAGCGCCCGTTGCGCGGGCGCTGCTTTTTTTGCCGACAGCCAGCTCCAGGCGACGGCCAGGCCGAGCGGCACGGCTGTCAGGCCGCCATACTCCATGACCCGGGTGAACGCCACACGGTAGCCGCCGAGGCGAGTGCCAGCCCGAAAAGAATCAACACGGTCCGCGGCGCGAGGCGCACCGTTGCACCGGTTACCTGCGCCAGCCAGATCCAGGCCACGAGCTTGAGCAGGGTGTGCGTGAACTGAAGGACATGCCCGCCGCCCCAGAACAGATACTCATAGTACCCTTGGCCCACGACGGTTCGCGGGATGCCGAGGTAAGACCAGGTGAAGGCGCCCATGGCGAGCGCCGCTGCGATGGCGCTGGTCCAGATACCGAAGCGCAGCGCATCAACGCCTTGCAGTACCTTGTTGCGCGGTACTCTGGCAAGAAGGGTCACGGTGATCTGCAGCGAGCAGCCCGCGGCGAAGATGATCAGCCCGCCGAAGAACCACGGGTGCTGGAGCACCGGCACATAGTTGTTAATCAAGGGGTTTGCTGCGCCTACGAACGGCGCGGCCGCAATAATGGCGGTGCCAAGCGCTCCCTGCCCGCTACACGGTTCAGGCTCCACAGCATGCCGGCAAAGGCCAGCAACCAGATGAGCACGGAAAGCACAACGTGCGCCACAAGCGCGGTGTGGAAGAAGTCCGTCCCCGGGATAATCTGCTGGACGTGCGGGGTGCGTGACAACACGAGCAGGACCGCAAACAGCCCCGAGGCAACGAGCGCGGCGACGCCCAGGGTCAGCCAGCCAATGGCGAGACGGCGCGCCTGGCCCTCGGGTATTGGGAGATCGAAGGTTGGGTACATCGCCGGTTCTTGTGTAATATCCGCACTCAGTCTGCGCAAATCTAGGTATAGGTAACGCTGAGATCAAACGATGACCGGCGCGGCTGACCCGGTGGGTGTGTTCACACCCGGCCGCAGCGGTCGCCACAGGCGAACAACATGGATGCGCGAACTGGGTGCGCAGAGCCCACGGCACAGGCGTGCTGCATCAACCGCCCGCACTCCGGGCAGCGGCAGCCGTTCTTGTGGGGTTTGACCGTCAGGTGTAACTCCTTGTCACGGTTCTTGAACTCAAAATGGGTGATCTTCATGCCCTTTAGGCGTAATATCTTGCTCAGCAACTTCAGGTTGCTCACGGGTCTCCCCTCCTCCTTGTTGTCGCCAACAAATAGAGGTATGAGCCCCGTGTTTTTTTTGAATTCAAGTCATTGAGTCAGTAAAAAACCAGCGAAAAACCGTTGGGAAGTTCGGATAGACCCAAAAAGTTTAGGGAATTTCAGGGGAGAAACGCATGTCCATGCCTTGGCTCGCCGAGCTGAGAGGCGTAACAGCTCGCCTGCTCGCGGGCGCCGCTGTCTTTCTCATGTCCGGGCTCGCTTTTGCGGATTACGCACTGAATTTCCAGCGGCCCGTTACGGAGATCGCCCGCGATATATTGAATCTGCACAATCTCATTGTGGTCATCTGCGCGGTCATCCTTGTGGTGGTGTTCAGCGTCATGTTTTATGCCTTGTTCGCCCACCGCAAGAGCCGCGGCCACAAGGCGGCCACGTTCCACGACAACTCGACCGTGGAGATGGCGTGGACCATCGTGCCGTTCGTGATCTTGATCGGCATGGCGATCCCCTCCACGTCCACGCTCTTGAAAATGGACGACGTGAGCGGATCGGAGATGACTGTCAAGATCACGGGGTACCAGTGGAAGTGGCGCTATGATTATCTCGATCATGACGTTGGTTTTTTCAGCGTACTGAGCACGCCGCGCGAGCAGATCGAGAACAAGGCGGACAAAGGTGACCATTACCTCCTGGAGGTCGACAGCCCCTTGGTTCTCCCTGTAGGCAAGAAGGTGCGTATCCTGGTGACCGCCAACGACGTCATTCATTCCTGGTGGGTGCCTGCTCTTGGTGTGAAAAAGGATGCGATCCCCGGCTTCATCAACGAGATCTGGACCCGGATCGATGAGCCTGGCATCTACCGCGGCCAGTGCGCCGAGCTCTGCGGCAAGGATCACGGGTTCATGCCCGTCGTGGTCAAGGCCGTTAGCGTGCAGGAGTTCGCAGCATGGGTGATGCAGAAGAAGGAGCTGGCGGCCGCCGCCGCGGCCGCTGCCAGCCAGACCTGGAGCATGGCGCAACTCATGAGCCGCGGCAAGGTGGTCTATAGTCAATGCGCCGCCTGCCACGGCCCTACCGGCCAGGGTGTTCCCGGCGTGTTCCCGGCGATCGCGGGCAGCAAGGTCACCACCGGCCCGATCGAAGAGAACTTGAGGCTCATCATGGAAGGCGTGCCCGGCACGGCGATGCAGGCGTTCGCCGAGCAGCTCAACGACGTGGACATCGCTGCGGTCGCAACCTATCAACGCAACGCCTTCGGCAATAACACAGGCGATCTCGTGCAGCCCTCGCAGGTCAAGGCCCTGCGCAAGTTAGCATCGGTTTTTCGGGGAGACGGATAGATGGCGACAGCAGCAAGCGCATATCATAAAGAGCACGCGGGCGGTATCACCCGCTGGTTGTTCACCACCAACCACAAGGATATCGGCACGCTTTATCTGTGGCTGGCGCTGATCATGTTCTTTGTGGGCGGCGCCATGGC
>VRUB01000165.1 GCA_019456345.1 Nitrospira sp.
GCCCGAGCCACGGATGGCTCGGGCCGGTACGCAAGCGACGCAGGGACTGCGAAGCGCAGGGGCGCAGCGCAGGAAGGCGAGCCCCGGTCCTGCAAGCGCAGCACGATTGCGTAGCGTCGTGGGAATCCACGGTGTGTCTCGGAAACACAGGCGCGGTCCATGCATCGGGTGGTTGTGGGACAGCAGTGAGTATTACGCGAGAAATCCAGGGGCCGTGGCTTGATTTGGGCCCGACAAGGTCGACCACGGCAGCGCGCGCGATTGACACCGACACCGTTGTACGGTACCAGTGTCAAAGGGCTTGGGGTAGATACCCCGAGTCTGGGAGTGGTTATTATGCAAAGGCCTTTTATAGCGATCCTGTCGTTGCTCGCGCTACTCGTGGTGCTTGCGGCCCCCGCACATTCCGCCGTCTACATCTGGAAGGATGCGAAGGGCGTCACGAATTTCACCGATGACCGCGCTAAGGTTCCCGAGGGCGTGCAATTCGAAGTGCGGTCCTACGGTGGTTCCAGCGCGACGGCTGAGCCGCCGGGACAACGTGCGGTGACACAGGGGGCGTTCGCACGGCAGCTCGCCGCCGAGCTGAGTCTCGGTCCGAACCTGACAGCAGAGCGCGCGGCGGATGCCCTGTCCCGCGTGCGCATTGGACCGCCACTGGGCCAATGGGAGTTGGATGCGCCGTTGACGCGTGCGCTGTTGAACCGGCTACGAAAGCTCACCGTTGGCGCCGCGCGGGCCGGCACCATCTCGCTTGCGCCTGAGGAAGCATTGTTCGCGTTTGATAGCGCCACGTCTCTGGTCGGCGTTTCCATTCGCCAGGCCACCGCACCGCGTGCCTCCGCACCACAGCCGGCGCCCGCACCGGTCACAGTCTATGTGGTCCCACCCGCACCGGTCATCTATGAACGTACGATTCTGGTCGGTGGCGGTATTGTCAACGACCCCTTTCTGCTCCCAGGTATATTGCCGCCAGCGGTGCGACCGGAGCCGCCGGTCATCCGGATAAACAATAGGGTGATCAACGACAATCGCGTGATCAACAAGCGCGTGGTCGTCGTCCGGCCGAGGCAGCGGACACGCCACAGCTCCCCCGTCGTGCGCCCACCTCACGGTAAGTCGCCCTACGTTCGCGGCGCAACGGTCGTAACCGTCCCATCGCGGCGTGTGATCCGGCCAGCAACGGTCTCCGTGAGGGTCGGCGGGTCTGCACACACGCGTGTGGTGCGGCGTGTCGTCACGCCGATCGGCGCTTCCACCCGGCGCATCGGTGCGGGCAGGCGTGTCGTATCCACCAGCTCGCGCATGGTCGGAATCACCGGCGGCCGGGCGATCTCCCGCAGCGTACGTTAGGCATCACGCCAATGCGGCGTGTGCTTTTGTGCGATCGGAAAAATACAAACGACAGATTGCGGGGTGGGCGCCGCAACGCAAGCGTGTGGCAGCCCTCAGCGGTTGGGGCCATCCATGCAGTAGTGCTCGACTCTCGATAGCCCCTCGGGTTGCAGCCCACAGAAAACGTACGCCGTGCCATTCGTAGTGAACGGGCCCGACGCACACCCACCAAGAAACAACATTATCACTGCGGCAACAACAATCTTCATGGCGCACTGCTCCGATTGTCTTATATGTGACCACGACGGAGCTGTTCCGTTGCCGCAAATATGTGAGCCGGAAATTTCAGCCGCGTGCCGATTGTGGCCAATTCATGAGCTTATTTGTGAAGCGCTAGCCCACCCTACCTTGACCTTTGGACATTGATGGAGGACAGTGGTGCGATCCATTATCAGCCAGGCGATCTCACCATGGGATACCGCCTCGTTTTTGCAATCCTAAGCCTGGTCGCGGCCTCGGCCGCGTGGGCCGGGCCTCTTCATGACGCCGCCCGGCGCGGCGACATCGCGGATGTCGAGCGGCTCCTGCTGCTGGGTCACGAGATCAACGCGAAGGACGAGAACGATGCGACACCACTGCACTGGGCAGCGAATAGCGGCCACAGCGCAGTTACGAAGCTGCTGATCGACCGCGGTGCCGACGTTTATGCCAACGAGAACCCCGCCTGTGCCACCCCACCCCCGGGTGCAATCATCGCTGGCCCACCAGCGCTAACAGAGCTCCTGGCCTCACAGCAGGTCGATCTCAATGCGACGCGCACGAACGGCGTGACGCCCTTGCATTGGGCTGCGGCCGGGGGACATGCGGTGACCGTACGCTTGCTCATCGCCGAGGGCGCCAACGTCAATACTCGCACGATTGAAGGGGTAACGCCGTTGGCGACAGCCGTGGCGATGGGCTATGACGATATAGCCATAATCCTTAGACAGCACGGCGCCAGAAAGTAAGCAGCACGCCAAGATATGGCAACTTACAGCCGCTGGCTTGGACTAGCGATGTGCATCGGCCTGTTGGTTGCGCCGGCTAGCCAGGCCGGCCCGCTGCACGACGCAGTAGAGGCGAGCGACGTCGAACGCATCAAGCGCATACTCGACAGGGGTGCCGCGGTCAACGCGAGGGACATTCGCGGGTTCACGCCATTGCATCTGTCGGCCCACAAGGGCTACACCGTAATAGTGAAGCTGCTCATCGCGGGTGGTGCCGACGTGAATGCCACAGACGAACACGAGCAGACACCGCTACTGCTGGCGGCCTACAAGGGGCGTGCCGGGGTGGTAGAGGTGCTGATCGCCAATGGTGCGGACGTTAATGCGAGGGCCAAAAACGGCGCCACCCCACTCAAAGCCGCGAGGAGCAAAGATCACCGCGATGTCATCAGATTGCTGAAGCAACACGGCGCCAGAGAGTAGGAGTGCGTCCTGCCACAGTGAGTGGTGAGACACTGACATGGCTCGCCTCCTAATTCTGCCTTCCGTACTTGTCGAAAAGCTTTATGAGCAGACGCCGGTCGTCCGGAAACCGCCAGGCATTCGTAATCTTACGCCCGTCATGATTGAGCATTGTGACCGGATCGAGTACCAACACCTCTGCAATCTCAAGTCCGTCGACCGGGCTCAGCTTTGAGTAGTCGGAAACGGGTGTCTTCGGTCTACATAGGAATAATAAAACCGTGTTGTTCTCAAAGGTTTTTAACAGCGGTCCGACGGTTACATCGAGACCGGTCTCCTCCCTGGTCTCGCGCGCGGCGGTTTCCCGCGCGCTTTCTCCCGGCTCATGCGACCCGATCGGCAAGTGTATCGCCCCGGAGAACCGTCCGATAGCCACGACCACGCCCTCTTGCATTGGAATGAAACAACCGGCGGCCTTGACGAGTCCTTGAATATTCTCCTGGGCGAAAGAACCCGCCGGACCAAAGAAGAGCCAGCCGCTAAATAGTAAATATGCTATCGATCTCATGGACCATCCTCGCCGCAAAGCGGGAAACCAAATCGGGTACACCGCATAAACAAGCAAGGACTTTTGCGGGGTGGGCTTGCGTATGTCAGCGTGCTATAAAGCGCAAAGCCAGGTTCTCTGGCTTCGTTTTTGCCTTGTGACAACGGATTATCGCCGTGATCGTACGAAGCTGTAAACGCATACGACCGACAATTCGCGGTTCTTCGGTTGCCGGCTTTTGCGTTGTGGCCCTTGTAACGGTGTGGGCCATAGCCTTGCCTGGCAATATTCGGGCCGACACCGCGCCCGAAAAGCCCGCGGTCGCCCAGATTCCGGCCCGTGACTCCGCGCTCCGCGCGGTCCTGTGGATGCGCACATCCGGCGAGTACGAGGCGTTGTGCCGGCAAACCTTCAATGCGGCGCTAGCCCACGTGCGCGCGATGCTGGCCACACGGCGCTCGCACGCCAATGCAAATCCGCCGGCTGTGATCATGGATCTCGATCAGACCGTGCTGGATAACCTGGCCTACAGCGCGCACCTGATCCAGTCGGGGCTGAAGCATTCGCGCGAGCGTTGGCAACGCTGGAATCGAGACAACATTAATCGAATCGGCCTCGTGCCGGGAGCCCGGGACTTTATCCGGGCGGTGGCACAAGAAAACGTCCATATCGCTTTTGTCTCGAACCGATCAGAGTCGATCAGAGACATTACGGTTGATATTTTGCTCAGTCTCGGTCTCGGCAAAAAACAAGCGTTGATGGACCGAGGCACATTAAAGCTTTTGCTCAGAGAAAACACCGGCAGCAAGGAAAAGAGGCGGCGCGAAGTGATGGCCAGGTACGACGTAATCGCGCTGCTCGGCGATAATCTCGGCGACTTCTCCGACGATTTCCAGTCCCCGACGGTAAACAGCATCGAAGAGCGCCGAGAAAAAGTCCGGGAGCACAATGACAGCTGGGGAACGAAGTGGTTCGTCCTGCCGAATCCGATCTATGGCTACTGGACAAGGATTATTGATTGGGATCGGCCAGAAACATACCTCAACGACCCCAATCGCTAAGTTGCCCTCCGCGCTTCGCTAGCAACGAAGTGTCACATACGAGATACTACTCGACGCAAAACCCCTTT
>VRUB01000166.1 GCA_019456345.1 Nitrospira sp.
GCCGAGGTCGACCAGCTGCTCCGCAAGAACGGGTTCGCATTCCATCGGTTCAGGGACACCCAGGGCCGGACTTTCAAGCCGCTCTTTATCGAGGAGAAGCCGTTCGGAAGTTTAGGTCAGATGCTCTGGAGCAACGCCGTATACGTCAAAGACTTTATGGCACTCGATACGTTGCTCCCACCGCAGTTACTCAAGCTCGCCATTATCCTTCATGAGGTCTACGACTCTTACGATCTGTGCGTTGTCGTCCTGCAGCAACACGATACCGTGGCCGGCACCAAGCTGGCCAACGCGTACCTGGAGCACCTCGTCAGCGCCCAGGACGCGTTGGCGCAAAAGCCAGGCAACGACTGACACGTCGCGGTTTTTAAAACAGGATAGATCGAAAAAGTCGCCAGAGGGTGGCGTTACCCGAACGGCGCATCGTTTCCCACGAAAATGCCGGACGCGGGACAGTGTTTCACGCCTGCGGTCTTGTCGCCGTTGGCATATTTCCTTAAGCTGCTCTCCTTGCGCCATGGTATTGCCGATTGTCAGTGTGGTTTTTCGCGAGGTTCAGCCCGTTTCATGACTGTCAGAGCAATTTCCTTCGACCTGTGGGACACCGTGATCCATGACGATTCCGACGAGCCGAGGCGTAGCGCCCAAGGGCTGCGCTCAAAGAAGGAGGAGCGGCGCCACCTGCTGTGGGACGCGCTGAACCGTACCCAGCCGATCCCCTACGAGACCGTGGCGATCGCCTATGACGTGGCCGATGCGGCCTTCAATTGTGTCTGGCACGACCAGTTCGTTACCTGGACCATCGGTGAGCGCCTCCAGGTCCTACTGGACGGGATCGGGCGCACATTGCCCGAGCAGGATTTCGCCGCGATCGTCAAGGAGCATGAGGAAATGGAAATCACCGTCCCCCCGGATGCGATCGAGGGCGTAGCGGATGCGTTGGCCGAGCTCTCCAAACGCTATAGGCTTTGCGTAGTGTCCGATGCGATCGTGTCGCCCGGACATTGCCTGCGGCAGTGGCTCGGTATGAAGGGGCTCAAACAGTACTTCAGCGGCTTCGCCTTTTCCGACGAGGTGGGTCACTCCAAGCCGCATCGCGACATGTTCGCTTCCGCCGCCCGTCAGGTCGGCGTCAAGATTACGGACATGGTGCATATTGGCGATCGCGACCACAACGATATCAAGGGTTCACAGGCGTTGGGAATGAAGGCGATCCTGTTCACCGGCACCCGCGATCGGGACAAGGCGATCACGACGGCAGACGCGATCTGCGAGCGTTACCGGGACCTGCCGGAGATTGTCGCGCGGTTCGATACAGCGTAGTGCATGGACGAAGATCCACCAATCGTGGCTGCTGATCCCCATTTTCTTGTTATCGACGGTTACGACCGGGCTGGACGGGAGACGCTCGCCGGCGGCGGCGCTACGCCCGCGGGTGAGCTCTATGCGAACATGCTGCGCAAATGTCGCCCCGGATGCACGATCGACATCATCTACCCGGCAGATGCGGGTGTGTCATTACCTCGAGGAGCGGCACTGGAATCGTATGATGGCATCGCCTGGACGGGCTCCAGCCTCACCATCTACGCGGACGATCCCCGGGTAAGGCCGCAGATCGAGCTGGCCAAGGCGATATTCGAGACCCAGGTGCCAAGCTTCGGAAGCTGCTGGGCGGCCCAGATTGCGGTCGTGGCCGCCGGCGGTCGCTGTGCCGCGAACCCACGCGGGCGCGAGATGGGCGTCGCCCGCAAGATCGCGCTGACGTCAGAAGGTCGCGCGCATCCGTTGTACGCGGGAAAACCCAACGTGTTCGACGCTTTCATCAGCCATGAGGACGAGGTCACTGACCTGCCTCCCGGTGCTGTGTTGCTGGCATCCAACGCGTTTACCACGGTGCAGGCGGTCGCCGTCACCCACAAGGGTGGCACATGCTGGGCGCTGCAGTACCATCCCGAGTACGATCTTCACGAGCTCGCGCGATTGACTTTTTGCCGAATCGACAAGCTGGTGAAACTCGGCTTCTTTGCGGACCGCGAAGCCGCGCTGGATTACGTCGATAAGCTTGAGACCCTGCACGCAGATCCGACGCGCCAGGATATCGCGTGGCTGCTGGGGGTTGATGCCGACATTATGAACGAGGACGTGCGTCTGGTCGAGGTAAGGAACTGGATTGAACAACTGGTTCTGCCAGCCATGCGGCCTTAGCCGCAGACCACCCGTCCCTTAATACAACAGCCAGCTCAGCCGAAAGGCGCCCCGCGGTCGACCAGTGTGGCGCCGGCTGCCCCTGCAGTCGACGCTTCCGGCAACGGCTCACCGCTGATCCAGATTGCCAGTGAGTACCTCTTCCCCGCCGTGAGCTCCGTCACCTCGTGGTCGTAATACTTCGGAAACATGAGAATAGGTCCGAGCGCGACGACACCAGCGTCGAAATCGAGATCGGGAAAGCGGAAGCGGCAGCCCTCGAATTCGTCGTTCAATCTTATCACGCCGCTGACGAGGCCTCTGCGGTCCTTGTGCCTTTTCATCGCGGTGATTCCGCCTATGGTATACCGGCTTATGAAAGGTTCGAGGATCTTCGTCACTTCCAGCTTGTAGTACGCCTTCACTGCGGGCATAAAGTGTTGCTCGAACGGCTCAACGAATCTTTCAGCTTCATCGAGCGTTCCGACCCCTACCTCCTTTCCTTTCTGGCTTGCGGTCTGACGTTCCCATTCGTCATGAACCGCATCCCACACATTCATCTGCTCGGCCTTGGAAATCAGGTAGCGGCAGTACTCCTCGTTGAGAAGCGGGACACTCACGACACCATGCCGCCAGACCCTGATATCCACGGGGCGCCCTGCCTCGACGGCACTGAGGAGTTCCGGGTGAAGAATGTTCATGTCCTAACGTGGCAATGCGTAAGGCGGCCCGTCTACTCCAAGGCAGTCGGCAAACTAGAGTCGATTAACCACGACATCATCGCGGCGCACTTTTCGATGTCAATGATGGTGCATCACTGTACTGCCCCACTCAGGGGATCTTGGTGATCCGCGCAGCAAGGCAGGCAGATGCCAGCGCACCGAGAACGAGATGCTTCTAGAGCTTTGGCTGGCGATCGTTTAAGCTTGGTCGTTCTGCTCACTGCGCAAACGGAGCTCATCGATGGCAAGCCTTAATCCGACCGATTTCTACGACGTGCAGTCCCTGTTGTCCGACGAGGAACGCATGGTACGCGAAACCGTGGCGCGCTTCGTAGATGAAAAGGTGCTCCCCATCATATCCAAGGCCTTCGACGAGCACCGCTTTCCCGCAGAGCTAGTCCCGGAGCTGGCATCGCTCGGTCTGCTGGGCAGTACCATAGAAGGTTATAACTGCGCCGGCATCAACAATACCTGCTACGGGCTCATTTGCCAGGAGCTCGAGCGCGGCGACAGTGGGGTGCGCAGCTTTGTGTCGGTGCAGAGCAGCCTTGTGATGTGGCCGATCTTCCGCTACGGGTCCGAGGAACAAAAGCAACGTTGGCTGCCGGCGATGGCACGCGGTGAGGCCATCGGGTGTTTCGGCCTCACCGAGGCACATGGTGGCTCGGACCCGGAGGCGATGCACACACACGCAAAACCGGACAATGGCGACTGGTTGATCAACGGCTCGAAGATGTGGATCACAAACGGCAGCATTGCAGATGTTGCGCTGGTGTGGGCCCATACGGATGACGGCGTTCGTGGCTTCCTGATCGAGACCAACACTCCCGGTTTCGAGGCACGCGAGATCAAGCGCAAGTTTTCACTGCGCGCCTCGGTCACGTCGGAGCTCTACTTCGATAACGTGCGCATTCCCTCAACTAATATGTTGCCCGATGCCAAAGGGCTGAAGGGCCCGTTGAGCTGTCTAACGCAGGCCCGCTATGGCATCACCTGGGGGGCGATCGGCGCAGCGATCGCCTGCTTGCAAGAAGTTCTGGAGTTCGCCAAGACCCGGCTGATGTTCGAGCGCCCGATCGCGCACACCCAAACCGTGCAACGGCGGCTTGCCGACATGGTGCGCAAGATTACGGCGGCTCAGCTGCTGTCACTGCAGCTCGGGCGGCTGAAGGACCAGGGCCGGATGGATCCCGCCCAGGTGAGCCTGGCCAAGTGGAACAACGTGCGCATGGCGATCGAGGTGGCACGCGATGCGCGCGACCTGCTGGGCGGTGGTGGCATCACCACGGAGTATTGCCCGATCCGTCACATGTTGAACCTGGAAAGTGTGATTACCTATGAAGGCACCGAGACCGTGCACGAGCTGGTCATCGGCCGCGAGCTGACGGGATTTAATGCATTCTAGAAACGAGTGACAAGTTTCAAGTAACATGTGAGAAGGATTGAATGCCGATGACCACCGATTGCTCAGCTCAGTTACGAATTTCCTTGCTACTTGCAACTTGAAACTTGCTACTTATGG
>VRUB01000167.1 GCA_019456345.1 Nitrospira sp.
GAGCTCGCGCGCCGCATAACGAGCGAGCTGGAAAAGGCGGGGAGCCCGGTCCGCATCACAGACCTGGCGCGGCACCAGGCGCGAGAGGTAGCGCCGCTTGCAGTAAGACTCAAAGACGGGATCGTGTACAACCTGCCGCCGCCCACGCAGGGGCTGGCCTCGCTGACCCTGCTCGGTGTGTTCGATCGCCTGGGGTGTACGCAAGCAGAAAGTTTCGACTACGTTCACCTTTTGGTCGAGGCGACAAAGTGTGCCTTCAAGGTACGCGACGCGCATGTTACCGATCCGGCGTACATGGATACGGATCCGGCGCGCTTTCTGACCGATGAGGCACTGGAGAACATGGCCGCCAACATCGATCGGCGCCAGGCACTGCCCTGGGGGGCGCGTGCAACAGGCGGTGATACCGTGTGGCTCGGTGCTATTGACGCCGCGGGCCGTGCCGTCAGCTTTATACAGAGCATCTACTGGGAGTTCGGCTCGGGCGTGGTGCTACCCGAGACGGGTGTGACCTGGCAAAACCGCGGTACCAGCTTCCAGCTCACAGCAGGCGCACAAAATCAGCTCGAGCCCGGGCGCAAACCGTTTCACACCATTCAACCGGCGCTGGCCCAGCTCGATGATGGCCGTCTCATGGTCTACGGCACCATGGGCGGTGACGGCCAGCCGCAAACGCAGGCCATCATATTTTCACGCCACATCATGTTCGGCCAGGAGCTGCAGGCCGCCGTCACCGCGCCGCGATGGTTGCTTGGGCGCACCTGGGGCGCGCCCAAGGCCAACCTGAGGCTGGAGAATCGCTTCCCCCCGGAAGTCGTGGATGCGCTGGTGGCGGCCGGCCATGACCTCGAGCTGGTGGAGGCGTTCGATGAGGTCATGGGCCACGCCGGTGCGCTGGTGCACTACCCCTCGAGTGTTATCGAGGGCGCAGCCGATCCCCGTGGTGATGGTGCAGTCACCGCATTTTGACGCAACCACAGAAGAGCCCGGCAACTGCGGAGCACCCTTCTTACCAACCAATTGCTTCTGGTAACCACGTGGCAATTTGTGGAAATTTAAACAGCGCCACCAATGCAATCAACTGCAGCGCAACGAATGGCATCACACCGACGTAAATATCGCGCGTAGACACCTCGGGCGGGGCAACGCCCTTGAGAAAAAACAACGCCCAGCCGACCGGCGGCGTCAGAAAGGAGGTTTGCAGGACCACACACACCAGCATTGCGAGCCACACCATGTTCACGTCGGTGCCTGCAAACACGGGCAGGAACAGCGGCAGAACGATATAGGAAATCTCGATCCATTCCATGAAGAAACCGAGAACGAACAACAACACCAGCATGAATATCACATCGGCCATGACCCCACCGGGAACCAAAGCGAACAAAGCCAAGATGAGCTCGTCGCCGTCCAGCCCCCGGAAGGCCAGCGAAAACGCCTGCGCGCAGATCAGGATGAAAAACACCATGGCGCTGATGCGCAGCGTGCTGCGCACCGTATCTGTGAGCACCTTGAGGTCGAGCCGGCGCGCGAATGCGGCGACCAGGATGCTGCCCAGCGCGCCCATGGAGGCGGCCTCGGTCGGCGCCGCGATCCCCCCGATGATCGAGCCCAGCACGGCGAAGATCAGCAAAACGGGCGGAAGGACCACTTTGAAAATCTTGACCACGAGCTCCGCCGCGGTGACCTGCGCCCGCTCTTCAGCCGGGATCGCCGGTGCCATGTCGGGCCGCAGCCACCCGATCCCCAGCATATAAATCGCATAGGCGGCAGCGAGTAAAAGCCCCGGAATCATGGCCGCGGCGAACAATGTTCCCAATCCTTGGCCGAGAATGTCGGAGAGCAGAATCAAGACCAGGCTGGGGGGGATAATCTGCCCGAGCGTGCCCGAGGCGCAGATGGTGCCGCAAGCGAGACCTTTATTGTAGTTCCGCCGCACGAACACCGGCAGCGTCAACAGACCGAGCGTCACCACGGTGGCACCGACGATGCCCGTGGACGCCCCCATCAACACTCCGACGAAAATGATTGCCAGTCCCATGCCGCCGCGCAGGCCACCGGCCGCGTGACCGATAACATCGAGCAACTCCTCCGCAAGCCGCGAGCGCTCAAGCATCACCCCGATGAACACGAACAGCGGTATGGCGAGCAGCGTGTAGTTTTCCATCAACCCGAAGATGCGTTGGGGCAGGAGATTGAACAGGCCCATGCCGAAGCCGAAGTAGCCGAACAATAATCCGCTCACAGCCAGCGCAATGGCCACCGGGAATCCGATGAACAACAAGAAAAAGAAACTGAGGCCCATCAATACGGCGATATACTCCGGCTCCATATCAGCGTCTCTCGCGAAGATAAAGCCCGTGGCGGATCGCCTGCGCGAAGGCCTGTACGGCCAGTAAAGCAAAGCCCAGGGGGATGAACGCACGCAGCAAAAATCGATACGGCAATCCACCTGGGTCGGGTGACCCCTCACCGATCGCGTAGGCCTGCTGCACGAATCCCAGCGACAACTTGATAATGATGATTGCGATGATAACCGTGACGATCGCCGCCACGAGGTCGATGAATTCCTGCAGCGTTCTGCCAAACCGTTCGAAGAAGATATCCACGCGCACATGATCACCGTGGCGCAGCGCATAGGACATGCCGATCAGTGCGATCGGTGACATCAGATGCCATTCAAACTCTTGCAGGGACACGGGCCCAATTCTGAACAGGTAGCGCAAGATGACGTTGATCGCCACGAGCACCACCATGCCCAGGCATAACCAGGCAGTCCCCCGGCCGATCCAGTCGATAACCGATTCCAACACATCGGAGATCGGCGAGTACACGCCGTCTTCAGGCTTTTGGCCGTCGTGTTTCATGCATTCGTACCGTTCAGAGGATGCTCTTCGCGCTAATACGGGGGCGGATGAGGCCACAGGCCACCGGTGGCGCGGCGAGAAACAACGCCCGCCCTCCCCCCGTGGCAGCATGGGGGAAGGCGGGATCGAGAAGGATTATCCGCCGCGGACGCGGATAGCGAACTGCCGTTCGCTCGAATTGGCCCAGTAGTCGTGTTTGTTCTTGAAGGCCATGAACGAATCGTGGACCTTGCGGGTCACGGGATCGGCGGCAGCGCCGGCCTCCAGCACCACTACGGTCTTCTTGCGGAGCTCATCGATCACGTCCTTGGGAAGCTGCGAGACCCTGACCCCATGGTTCTGGATCAGATCTGCGAGCGCATCGCCATTCAGGGCCTCGGCCGAGGTGTGGGCGATGATGTTGGCCGCGGCTGCCACCTGGCGGATAATCGCCTGAATGTCCTTCGGCAGCTTGTCGTAGGCCTTCTTGCTGATCAACAACTCTGTCGTCGTCGAGGGCTCGTGCCAGCCGGTGCTATAGTAATTCTTGGCCGCCTTGTGCAAACCCAGGCGCCGGTCCTGCACCGGCCCGACCCACTCGGCGGCGTCAATAACACCGCGCTCCAGCGCCGGGAAGATCTCGCCACCGCCCAAGAGCTTCACATTCACGCCGATCTCTTTGTAGATCTTGCCGCCGAGACCGGGTATGCGCATTTTCAGGCCCTTGAAATCCGCCAGCGAGTTCACCGGCTTCTTGAACCAGCCCGTCATCTGAACTCCCGAGTTGCCGGCCGGCATACCCATGACGCCGAAGTCCGAATAGATCTCATTCCACAGCTCGAGCCCGCCACCGTGGTAGTACCAGGCGTTCTGGCCCTGGAAGGTCATACCGAATGGAACGGTACCGAAGTATTGCAGCGCGGGCACCTTGCCCGACCAGTAATAAGCCACGGCCGAGTTCATCTCCACGGTATCGCTGGTCACGGCGTCAAAGCCGCCGTTCCACGGGATCAACTCCCCGGCCGCGAATAGCTTGATCTTCAGTCTGCCGGCCGTCGCCTCCTCGATGCTTTTAACGATCCACTCGGCGCTTCCGGGCCCGCTTTGATAAAACGGCAGTCCCGGCGGGAACGAGGTGGTCATCCTCCATTTGAATGTCTCGGCTCTCAGTACCGCCGGAGCTGCGACCGTACCGACGGCAGCACCAATAGCTGCGGTTTTCAAGAATTTACGACGTTTCATTTGTGATACCCCCTCCAACTTGGTTTATTGGAATTGATGCCTGTTCCGAACTGCTCGAGGCAAAGACGCACACATCCCATTACCTGGGTAACGATGAGAACTGCTTGCTTGTTGGGAAGAGATGAGTGCTCGCTTTGCATCTCATCAGAGATGGCAGGCGAATGCAAGACGCTGATGATCCGTTATGTTGCAGCACAGGGAACTCTGAGCCGCCGGCGTCGTCTGCCGCCGCGCGCGTCAAATCTCGCTACGTCGGTCGAAAATCCCGCTTCGAAGTCACGCAGCCAAGGCGCTCATGGCGCGAAACGGTAGAGATTTACGCCAACCGATAT
>VRUB01000023.1 GCA_019456345.1 Nitrospira sp.
GTTCGTTACTGATGGTGGGGTGTGCGGTGTTGCTCTGTTGGTGTCGCTCTGTTGGTGGTTGTTGGTCGCCCGTGTACGGGACGGGCGGGTCTGCGCTTCAATCTCCGGCCGAAACCGGAGCCGCCGCGAGACACTCGGGACAGCGGCCCCAGTAGACCACCTCGGCCTCATCGATCTCGTAATCCGAGTCGTCGGCGGCGGTCAAGCAAGGGGTGACACCGACCGCGCAGTCGACGTCGACCATCCGTCCGCAGGTGCGGCAGATCAAGTGGTGATGGTTGTCTCCGACCCGGTCCTCGAAACGGGCCGGTGAACCGGCGGGCTGGATGCGCCGGATCAGGCCCTTGTCGGCCAGCATCCCGAGGGCGTCGTACACCGCCTGGCGGGAGATGGCGCCGATCTCGGACCGGACGACCTCGGCGACGTCGTCCGCCGTGCCGTGGGGCCGACCCGATACCGCCCGCAGCACGGCCAGGCGCTGGGCCGTGACCTGGACACCGTGTTCGCGAAGGAGGCTGGCTGCGTCGATGGACGGCTGCATGGACATGATCGCATTATGTGCCCAATTTTGGACAGTGTCTAGAATTTGGCTAGTAGAGGCCCCGACCGCGCCGCCGAGTTCGAGAGGTGGGACGGGAGGGTCGGTGGCGCCCATGTCGGTCTCGCCGGCGCCCGGGCCGTCCGCGCACCCAGGGTCCATGTGTGCCCAACTGAAGAAATTCGGTCGGAGCGCGACACAACATCGCGTTTCGAGATGCCCCCACCCCCGTCGGCGGCTGAAGTGCCCATCCGGCTCGCCGCTGCGACTGCGCACCTTCGGCACCTTCACCGACACCGGCCCAATGCCTGTCTGGATCTCCCGCTGTGGCTGGTAGCCGTTGCGAACGACTGCGGCTCGACCCCGGGCATCCTGCTCCCCGGAAAACCCCGTCAACAGCTCCGAAACTTCTGCTTCCAAGGCCTGACAGATCAACTGTCGTGCTCCTTTGCGGATCAACTCCGTCGGCTCGTCACGGTCAGCATCTCGACCCGACAGATCAACGACGTTACTCTTGCTCATATTGGCGTATCTCCTTGGTTGATGCGGCTGTGTGCTAACAACCATTTCAACCAGATACGCCGCTTCCTTTCAATTCAGCCGTACACTACTTTCGACCTAGCTCGAAGTTTAGGATCCCGTGGGGTAACAGCCGGAAATGTTCATGCTTGCCGATGCGGTGGTGGTAAGGCCGAGCGTTGCCGAGACCGTCGCTGGTGAGGCCTGGCATCCGTGCGCAAGTTTAGGGATGGCATCGAGCCTCAGTCGTTGAGGCCCGGCAGCTCCGTTTGTGGGAATGCTCGACCGGAAGGAATGCCGGACCACTATCAGAATACGAAGCTCCACCTCAGCGCGGGGTTTTCTTTTGCAAAGTGTGAAAATGGTTATGACCGCTTATGCCCTATTCTGTTGAAAAACTCGAAAATTTAGAGAGGCGAAATTTCTGCCGACAGTCACTCACTTGCGAAAATCCATCTGGATACCGATCGAGCGGGTATTACTTGAGGCCGTCGATCACTACTTGACCTTCGGTTTGTCACCATGTCGTGCGCAGTCTTTTTGTAACCGCCTGCGGGATTCATCGTCGTAACCGGCGGTCAACGAATGCACACCTGGATTTAGATTCACCCTGCTAGCACCTCGATCTCTCGAACGATAGGACAATCTGCTGTATACTTCGCGTCGCCTGCTATGTTAGGCAGGTGCTGCAAACGGAATTAATGAGCAGTAGCAAGTTGTTGAGCATCGACCACGGGATGTGCTTGCTTGGCCAGGCATATGCCGTGCTCACCTCCTGCAGGTGGTCCTTCCGTCGGTTTCCCCCCAAATCGCTTGTTTTGTCGATTGTCGGTCGGGTGCCCAAGCGACAGCCCGCGTTCTGGCAATACACCAGGACGGCCTGTTAGATGCGGGCGATAAAAGCCAACGCCTTGCAACGCCGTATCACGGAAAAACAAATGACATCTAATTACGACGCTTCGGCCATCGAGGTCTTGACCGGGATTGAGCCCGTGCGCCGGCGCCCTGGGATGTATACCCAAACCGAGCGCCCCAATCACCTGGCGCAGGAGGTCATCGACAACAGTGTCGATGAGGCGATTGCCGGCTATGCGAATCGCATAGAGGTCATTTTGCACAAGGACGGTTCCCTGTCGGTGGAGGACAATGGCCGCGGGATTCCCGTAGACAGGCACAAAGGCGAGAAGGTCTCCGGGGTCGAGGTTATCATGACGCGGCTACACGCGGGCGGCAAGTTCTCGAACAAGAACTACACTTTCTCCGGCGGCTTGCACGGGGTGGGCGTGTCGGTCGTTAATGCTTTGTGCAAGCGACTGGAGGTCCTGGTGCGCCGCGGTGGCAAGCAGTACCGCATGACCTTCGCCGACGGTCAGAAAACCTCCGAGCTCAAGGCCGTCGGCACGGTTGGACAGAGAAACACCGGCACCACGATCCGGTTTTGGCCGGACCCAAAGTATTTCGATTCAACCAAGTACAGCATCCTACGGCTCAAGCACGTGCTGCGCGCGAAGGCGGTGCTGTGTCCGGGGTTGCGGGTGATCTTTAAGCACGAAGGCAATAAGAACGATAACGAGGAATGGCAATATGAAAGCGGTGTAACGGATTACCTGTTGGCTGAGCTCGGAGACTGTGAGCTGTTGCCGCAAGCGCCGTTCAGCGGCCATCTCGAGGGCGAGAACGAACAGGTGGAGTGGGCGATCGTGTGGCTCGTCGATGACGTTGAGCCCGTCACCGAAAGCTATGTCAATCTCATACCCACCCTCCAGGACGGCACCCACGTGAACGGTTTTCGCACCGGCTTGACCGACGCCTTGCGCGATTTCTGCGAGCTGCGGAACCTGTTGCCCAGGGGCGTTAAGCTCGCAGCGGAGGACGTCTGGAGCACTTGCAGTTACGTGCTTTCATTGAAGATGAAGGACCCGCAGTTCGCCGGGCAAAGCAAGGAACGCCTATCCTCGCGCGAGGCCGCGGCCTTCGTGTCCGGCGTGACCAAGGACGCATTCAGCCTCTGGCTCAATCAGCATATCCAGGATGCCGAGGCGATAGCCGGTCTCGCCATCGACAGCGCGCAGGCGCGGATGCGCGCCGGTAAGCGCGTGGAGCGCAAGAAATTGAGCGGCGGACCGGCCCTCCCCGGAAAGCTCGCTGACTGTACGATCCAGGATCTGACGCGAACGGAGCTGTTTCTCGTCGAAGGCGACTCTGCCGGCGGCTCCGCCAAGCAGGCACGCGACAAGGAGTTTCAAGCAGTGATGCCGTTGCGCGGCAAGATCCTGAATACCTGGGAAGTGGATTCCAGCGAAGTCTTGAGCTCACAGGAGGTGCATGACATCGCTGTCGCGCTGGGTGTCGACCCGGGCTCGAGCAAGCTCGATGGTCTGCGCTACGGAAAGGTATGTATTCTCGCCGACGCGGACTCCGATGGCGCGCACATCGCCACGCTGTTGTGCGCGCTGTTCGTGCGCCACTTTCGCGCATTGGTGCAGGATGGGCGCGTGCATGTCGCGATGCCGCCGCTCTATCGCATAGATGTGGGCAAGGAGGTGTACTACGCGCTCGACGACAAGGAGAAAAAGGGAGTGCTTGATCGAATCGTGGCGGAGAAGACCCGTGGCAAGGTAAGCGTGCAACGGTTCAAAGGGCTGGGAGAGATGAATCCGCTGCAGCTGCGCGAGACCACTATGGATCCTGATACCCGCAAGCTGGTGCAGCTGATCATCAAGCCGGGTGACTCCACGCACAAGGTGATGGACGTGCTGTTGGCGAAGAAACGGGCCGCCGACCGCAGGGCGTGGCTTGAAAGGAAAGGTGACAAGGCGATCGTGGTCTGAATTGGTTGTGACGGCGTTGTTGACACATTTGTATCGAGCTGAACTTATTTAGGGTAGGCCATGGCAAAAAAAGTCGTTAGGAAAACGAAAGGGAAGACAAAGGCTGTGTCGAGTACACGGCGCAAGTCATTGGCGCTTCGCGCCCGACCGCGGGTAATGAATATCGAGCGCCTCCCGCTTGCCGCATTCACCGAGCAGGCCTACCTGGATTACTCGATGTACGTGATTCTGGATCGTGCGCTGCCCCATATCAGTGACGGTCTCAAGCCGGTGCAGCGGCGAATTGTGTATGCCATGTCGGAGCTCGGGCTCAATGCCGCTGCCAAGTTCAAGAAATCGGCGCGCACGGTGGGTGACGTACTGGGCAAGTTTCATCCCCATGGAGACAGTGCGTGTTACGAGGCCATGGTGCTGATGGCGCAGCCGTTCAGTTTTCGTTATCCGCTGGTTGACGGCCAGGGGAACTGGGGTTCCGTGGACGATCCCAAGTCGTTCGCCGCCATGCGCTACACGGAGGCGCGGCTCACCCGCTTTTCGCAAACGCTGTTGTCGGAGCTCGATCAGGGTACGGTGGACTGGGTCTCCAACTTCGACGCCACGCTGGAGGAGCCCAAGATGCTGCCGGCGCGGGTACCGCAGGTCATGTTGAACGGAGCCACGGGGATCGCGGTGGGTATGGCAACCGATATCCCGCCGCACAACGCGCGCGAGGTTGCCGCCGCCTGCGTGCGATTGCTGGAACAACCAAATGCCACGGTGCAACAGCTTTGTGAGCACGTCCAGGCCCCGGACTATCCCACCGACGCCGAGATCATCACGCCGTTGCCCGAGATCCGCGCGATCTACGAGAGCGGATACGGCTCGATCCGCATGCGTGCGGTCTGGGAGCGGGAAAACGGCGACATCATCGTGATCGCACTTCCGTACCAGGTTTCGAGCAGCCGGGTGCTCGAGCAGATCGCAGGCCAGATGCAGGCGAAGAAGCTCCCGATGGTCGACGATCTGCGTGATGAATCCGATCACGAGAACCCCACGCGCCTGGTGATCGTCCCCCGATCGAACCGTATCGACGTGGACGCGCTCATGTCGCACTTGTTTGCAACCACCGACCTCGAGCGTAATTACCGGGTCAACATGAACATGGTAGGGCTCAACGGCCGGCCACGCGTTTATAATTTGCGCGAGCTGCTCAAGGAGTGGCTGGAGTTCAGGACGGCGACTGTGCGCCGGCGCTTGCAGTTTCGCTATGACCGCATCGTGGCACGCCTGCACATTCTCGACGGCCTGCTGGTCGCATACCTGAATATCGATGAGGTGATCCGCATCATCCGGCGTGAAGATGAACCCAAGCCGAAGCTGATGAAGCGGTTCAGGCTAACGGAGATCCAGGCGGATGCGATCCTCGATACGCGGCTGCGAAATCTGGCGCGCCTGGAGGAAATGAAGATCAAAACGGAGCAACAGGAGCTGGCGCGCGAGCACAACGGCCTCGCCAAGACGCTGAAATCCCAAACCCGGTTGCGAAACCAGGTGCGCGACGAGCTGATTGACGATGCCCAGGCGTTCGGCGACGAACGCCGTTCGCCTATCGTCGAACGCGGGCCCGCGCAGGCGATAGACCAGGCTGCCTTGCTGCCCACCGAGCCCATGACGGTCATATTGTCGCAGCGCGGCTGGGTGCGGGCGGCCAAGGGGCATGATGTTGATGCCCATGCCCTGAGCTACAAAGGCGGTGATGCGTACTTGCACTCGGCGCGCGGGCGCAGCAATCAACCGGTGGTGTTCATAGATTCCAGCGGGCGCACTTACTCCATGCCGGCGCACAAGCTTCCCTCGGCCCGCGGCCAAGGCGATCCCGTGGGCGGGTATTTCAATCCCCCTGCCGGCGCCAGCTTCGCCGGGGTCATGATGGGGCAGCCGGAAGACCTGTACCTGTTAAGCACCGACGCCGGTTACGGTTTTGTGGCCAGGCTGGAGGATCTGTTTGCCAAGAATAAGGCGGGCAAGACCGTGCTGCGGGTACCGAAGGGAGCCAAGGTGTTACCGCCGCAATGGGTCGAGCGCTACGATGAAGATTGGATCGCGGCCGTGACCACACAGGGACGGCTACTGACCTTTATGGTGGGCGAGCTGCCGAAGATGGCCAAGGGTAAAGGTATAAAGATCATTAATATCCCTTCAAAAAAGGCAGCCAGGCGCGAGGAGTACGTCGTCGCAACGGTGGTATTCCCCGAGGAGAAGGGGCTGGTGGTCCATTCCGGAAAGCGACGTCTGAACCTGTCGGTCGAGGATCTCAATCATTATATCGGTGAACGCGCGCTGCGCGGCCTTAAGTTGCCGCGCGGGTTCCAGCACGTCCAATCCCTGGAGCAAGCGTGAAGCGACCCACAATGTGACGTGTACATCTTATGAACACTAGGGCTTAAAGGGATGTGCGTGATTGTGATATCTGACGCGCCACGCACGCACGCTTCGCGGATGAAAACCTTACGAGCTATCGTTGCCCCAAAGATCGGCAAACAGGACTGACAGGGAATATCTCATAACCTATGGCTCAGCGATCCTGATCGCCATCATCGGTTTTTGGGTGGCGTATCAGTTCGTGCAGCCGGCGCCGCCGGATCGGATCGTCATCAGCACCGGCAGGGCGGATGGGGCCTATTATCTGTTTGCGCGGCAGTACCGAGACCTCCTCGCCGGCAGCGGTATCGAGCTGGACATACGCACGTCGGCCGGGTCGGTGGAGAACATCAAGCGTTTGCTGGCGGCGGACGGCCACTTAGACCTCGCCTTCGTTCAGGGTGGGACCAACCAGGACACAGGGCTCGCCGAGCCTGGTGTCCCTGGGTAGCCTTTACTACGAACCGCTGTGGGTGTTTTACCGGGGTGGCGGGCAACTCGGACGTCTCGCGCAGTTGCGTGGCAAAAGATTGGCCGTCGGCGAGCCGGGCAGCGGCACCCGGCCGGTCGCCTTGCAACTGCTCCAGGAAAACGGGATCGACGGCGCGCCCACGGTGATCTCGGACATCGGTGGCAGCGAGGCCGCCGATGCGCTGGTGCACGCGCGCGTCGATGCGGCGTTCTTCATTGCCTCGCCGCGATCGCCGCTGATTCGCCAGCTGCTCGGGACGAAGGGCCTCAAGCTAATGAGCTTTGATCGCGCTGAGGCATATACGCGCATCCATCGTTACCTCTCCAGAGTCATTTTGCCCCGTGGGGTCATCGATCTCGAACATGACCTCCCCGCCCGCGATACGGTCCTGCTCGCCCCCACCGCCAACCTCGTGGCGCGAAGCGATCTGCATCCCGCGCTCGTCGACCTGGTGCTGCGGGTAGCGACCGAGGTTCATGGATCGGGTGGATTGTTCGACAAAACCGGCGAGTTTCCCTCGCCCAAGCACCTGGAGTTTGCGCTGAGCCCGGAGGCCAAGCGCTACTACAAGCGCGGCCCCTCATTTTGGCAGCGCTATCTCCCGTTCTGGGCCGCCACGTTTGTGGACCGTATGATCGTGATGCTCGTGCCGGTTATTGCCTTGCTGTTCCCGTTGTTCAAGATCGTCCCACCGACGTACAAATGGCGAGTGCGCAGAAGAGTCTATCGTTGGTACAAGGACGTCAAGTCCATCGACATCGGTCTGTACTATGCGAAATCTGCCGAGAAGCTCGCGGAGTACGTGAGCGAGTTAGACCGAATCGATGCCGAGGTTAATAAGATGTCCATACCATTGGCCTACGCGGATCAGCTCTATAACTTGCGCATGCATATCGATCTGGTGCGACACAAGATAGAAGATGCAGCAAAGAACATGGCATCGGCGACTGACGCCTAAATCCGCCATGAGCGCCCGCTGGCGGCCCGGGGAAATCAAGTACACGCACAGCGCTTGTGGGCCGAACGCAACGCAAGATAGCTTCGCTGATTTCACCTGCGACGCAACGCGGGAGGCATTCCAGCTTTCTCTTCGTGGTGTGGCGTGCCTTGGCACGGTTTAGAATACCTTCATGCGTATTGCCGCAATTGTCGAATACGACGGATCCCGGTTTTGCGGATGGCAGCTGCAGCAGGGCGATAGAACCGTACAGGGCTGTGTGGAGCAGGCGCTGTCGAAGGTTGGCGATGAAACGGTGCACGTGACCGTTGCCGGTCGCACCGATGCAGGCGTGCACGCATGTGCCCAGGTTATCCATTTTGACTCCGGCGCCCGCCGCAGTGATTACGAATGGCTGCGGGGTGGCAACAGCAATCTGCCGCGCGATGTGGCACTACTCTGGGTAGGCGAGGTGGATGCATCGTTCCACGCCCGCTTCTCGACCACCGGGCGCCGTTACCGTTACGCGATCCTTAATCGCGCCGTGCGACCGACCTATCTGGCCGGGCGCGTCACCTGGGAGTACCGGCCATTGGACATCGCGCCCATGCAGCAAGCCTCACGCTATCTCATCGGCACCCACGACTTCAGCTCGTTCCGTGCGGTTCAATGCCAGGCAAAGAGCCCGGTGCGCGAGCTCCGGCGTCTGAGCGTAACGCGCCAGGGTGAGCTGGTGTTCATCGAGGCGTCGGCTAATGGGTTCCTGCACCACATGGTGCGCAACATCGCCGGGGTCTTGATGGCCATTGGGGCCGGCGAGCAACACCCGCAGTGGGCGCAAGCGCTGTTGGCGGCGCGCGATCGAACGGTGGGCGGCATCACGGCGCCGGCGGACGGGCTGTATCTGGCAGCGGTCGACTACCCGGAGCACTGCGCCATCCCGCTGCTTTCGTCCACCCTCGCGCTCTGGTAAGCTATTGATTTAACAGCAACAAGTTGGAACCCTGAGGTAGCGAGTAAGAAGCCAAGCGGCAACTAATGTCATAATGGCTACAGATACTGGCGCGACACCGATGCGGATTCGGATCATCCAGGGGCCACTTGTAACTCCTAACTTGCTACTTCATTATGCGCACGCGCGTTAAGATCTGTGGTATCACCCGGGTTGAGGATGGGCTCGCGGCGGCATACTTCGGGGCCGATGCGATCGGTCTGGTGTTTTATGCTCCCAGCCCGCGACATGTCACTGTCGAGCAGGCGCGCGTAATCAGTCGCGCGTTGCCGCCGTTTGTGACCCGCATTGGCCTGTTTGTCGATGCGACAGCAGACGAGGTGTACGCAACCATCGAAGCAGTGGGCCTCGAGGTCCTACAGTTTCACGGCAACGAGCCGGCTGAAACGTGCGAGGCATTTGCGCGCCCGTATATCAAGGCAGTACGCATGGCGGCCGGGGTCGACCTTCATGCACAGCAAAGCAACTACCCGGGCGCGGCCGCGCTGTTGCTGGACGCGCATGTGGAGCATGCGCCCGGTGGATCCGGGGAGTTGTTCGACTGGGGCCGCGTGCCGCGTGACCTGGAAAAACCAGTGATTCTCGCCGGCGGGCTAACGCCGGCGAACGTGCATGACGCGATTATGCAGATCCGGCCATTCGCAGTGGATGTCAGCAGCGGGGTGGAGAAGGCCCCGGGGATCAAAGACGAGAGCAAGATTTCCGAGTTCATGTGTGCCGTGAGAGCAGGTCAACAATGAGCCGCAGTCGACGATCGGCTGTGCCCGAGCAACAGGCGCCGTCCGCGAGCCGCGCCGGCTATGCGCTGCCCGATGAGCGCGGACACTTCGGTCCGTACGGCGGAATCTTCGTGGCCGAGACGCTCATGCAGCCGCTCCTTGAGTTGCGCGAGGCCTATGCACGCTATCGCACGGATCCTGATTTCCTTGCACAGTTGGAGCAGGACCTGCGTACCTTTGCCGGCCGACCGTCGCCGTTGTACTTCGCGCAGCGCTGGAGCCAGCGACTGGGCGGTGCGCGCATCTACCTCAAGCGCGAGGATCTGAATCACACCGGGGCGCACAAGATCAACAATACCGTCGGCCAGGCGCTGCTCGCACGGCGTATGGGTAAGACCCGTATCATTGCCGAGACCGGGGCGGGGCAACATGGCGTGGCGACCGCGACCGTGGCGGCTCGCTTCGGTTTGCAATGCGTCGTTTACATGGGCACGCAGGACATAGAACGACAGGCGATCAATGTTTACCGTATGAAGCTCCTGGGCGCCGAGGTGGTGCCGGTCGAGTCGGGGTCCAGGACGTTGAAAGATGCCTTGACCGAGGCGATGCGTGACTGGGTCACGAATGTCGACGATACCTTTTATATCATCGGCAGTGTTGCCGGACCCCACCCGTACCCGGTCATGGTGCGGGATTTCCAGTCCGTGATCGGGCGCGAGGCGCGCGAGCAGATGCTAGCAGAAGAGGGGCGCCTGCCGGATGCGCTGGTCGCCTGCGTAGGCGGTGGCTCCAACGCCATGGGGTTGTTTTATCCTTTTATTGATGACGGCGATGTCAGGCTCTACGGTGTCGAGGCGGCGGGGGAGGGGCTGGCGAGCGGGCACCATGCGGCGACGCTCTGCGCCGGTGAACCGGGTGTGCTGCACGGCAGTCGCAGCTACCTGCTGGAGACCCCCAACGGGCAAATCGTGGAGACGCATTCGATCTCGGCGGGTCTGGATTATCCCGGTGTCGGGCCCGAGCACGCGTGGCTCAAGGATAGCGGTCGCGCGCGTTACGTGGCGGTAGCCGACGAGGAGGCGCTGGCGGCGTTCCATGACCTAACCCGCACCGAGGGCATCATGCCGGCGTTGGAAACCGCACACGCGCTCGCTTACGCCACCACGCTGGCACCCGAGCTCGGGCGCGAGCGCATCATCGTGGTCAACCTTTCCGGACGCGGGGACAAGGATATTCATACCGTCGCCACCCGCGGCGGGATAACGATCTAGTTTTGACAGCGAACGCGGGCGGATGTCACGCATCGAGCAGACATTTGAATCATTGAAAAACCGGGGTCGCAAGGCGCTGGTGTCCTTCGTCACCGCCGGCGATCCGCAGCCCGCAATCACCGTGCCGCTGCTGCACGCTCTGGTCGAGGCTGGCGCCGACCTGCTGGAGCTCGGCGTGCCGTTCTCCGATCCGATGGCGGATGGGCCGGTAATACAGCGCGCCAGCGAGCGTGCCCTGCGCAATCACGTGACCCTGCGCGACGTCTTACGCATGGTGGAGGAATTTCGGGCAACGGATCAAGACACCCCAATCGTGCTCATGGGCTACCTGAACCCGATCGAGGTCATGGGCTACGCTGTGTTCGCGCAGGCTGCAGCGAAAGCGGGCGCAGATGGGGTGATCACCATCGATATGCCACCGGAGGAGGCAAACGGGTTCATCGCTGCGCTGCGGGACAATGGGATTGACCCGATTTTCCTGTTGTCGCCGACCAGCAGCGCGGAGCGCATCAAGCTCATCGCCCATGCCGGCAGCGGCTTCATATACTACGTGTCCCTGCGCGGCGTGACGGGGGCGGCCAATCTCGACGTCGAGGCCGTGGGCGAGAAATTGAAAGCCATTCGCGCGCAGACTACGCTACCAGTAGGAGTCGGTTTCGGTATTAACAGCCCCGAAACGGCGGCGGCCATTGCCGGCTTTGCCGACGCGGTGGTGGTGGGGAGCGCATTGGTCAAGCGAATCGGTGATCTGGCGGCGGAGCAGGAAAAAATCCTGACGGATGTGCCGGGCTTCCTTGCCCGTTTGCGCAGCGCCATGGACCAGGTGGGAGCAGCCGCATGAACTGGTTTGACAAACTTCTGCCGCCAAAAATAAAGAGCGGCGCACAAAGAAAGACGGTTCCAGAGGGTCTGTGGAAGAAATGCCCGGCGTGCGCCGCGGTACTCTACAGCGCGGAGATCGAGAGCAATCTCGCTGTTTGCCCCAAGTGCCAACATCATATGCGCGTGGGGGCGCGCAAGCGCTTGGATATCTTTCTGGACGCGGAGCCGCGCCAGGAGATCGGCGCAGATCTGCGCCCGCTCGATATTCTGAAGTTCCGCGACAGCAAGAAGTACAAAGATCGCCTGGCCGATGCGCAGAAGAAGTGTGGCGAACACGACGCGCTCGTGGTGATTCAGGGCCAGTTGAAGGGCTTACCGCTGGTGACCGGAGCCTTCGAGTTCGCCTTCATGGGCGGCTCGATGGGCTCGGTCGTGGGCGAGCGCTTTGTCCGGGCTGTCAACGCTTGCGTTGAGCAGAATATACCGCTGGTGTGCTTCACAGCCAGTGGCGGGGCACGCATGCAGGAGGCGCTGTACTCGCTGATGCAAATGGCGAAGACCAGTGCGGCACTGACGCGCATGGGCGAGCGCGGGGTGCCATTTATTTCGGTGCTCACGGATCCCACGATGGGTGGCGTGTCGGCAAGCTTCGCCATGCTCGGCGACGTTATCATTGCCGAGCCCAAGGCGTTGATTGGATTTGCCGGACCGCGCGTGATCGAGCAAACGGTGCGCGAGACCTTGCCCGAAGGCTTTCAGCGTTCCGAGTTTCTGCTCGAGCATGGCGCCATCGATATGATCGTCGACCGGCGTGCCATGCGGGACACCGTCGCCTCGCTGCTGTCGATGATCACGGCGAAAAGCCTGGCGCTCGTCGAAGGTCAAACCGCGCTGGCGGCAGCGGCGCGGAGCCCGAAATTAAAAAACTGAAGCCCACCACCCTGACGAACTGGCTTGCGTGGATCGAAGGCCTCTATCCGCGCAAGATGGAGCTTGGTCTGGAGCGCGTGCGCGTGGTGGCCGAGCGTATGGGCCTCATGCAGCCGTCTTTTTGTACCATCAGTGTTGCCGGCACCAACGGCAAGGGTTCGACGGTCGCCATGCTTGAAGCAATTCTGGATGCAGCCGGCTATCGGGTCGGGACCTACACATCTCCGCACATGATCAGCTACAACGAACGCGTCCGCATCGGCATGCAGCCTGCCAGCGATGCAAGGTTGTGCGATGCGTTCGAGCGCGTCGAACGCACGCGCGGTGACACGCCGCTGACCTATTTCGAGTTTGGAACAATGGCGGCACTGCAGCTTTTCCGTGAGGAGGGGCTCGACGTTGCCGTGCTCGAGGTCGGCCTCGGTGGGCGCCTCGACGCGGTTAATGTCCTCGATGCCGATGTCGCGATGGTAACGAGTGTGGGTATCGACCACACTCGTTGGCTCGGAGACGACCGTGAGCGTATCGGTCGTGAAAAGGCGGGGATATTCCGTGGCGGTCGTCCGGCGATTTGTGTCGATCCCGATCCGCCGGCAAGCATTTTGCAAAGCGCGAATGCGGTGGGCGCACAGCTGCTACAAGTAGGACGGGACTTTAGCGTAGAAGCGCAGGCAGGCAGCTGGTGCTGGCGCTCGCCACAACGTGTGCGCGCGAGCCTGCCGCATCCGGTCATGCGCGGCGCGCATCAGCTGCGCAATGCCGCTGGCGCGTTAATGGCGCTGGAGGCATTGGCGGCTCGCTTGCCTGTCACCCAGGCCGACATCCGCAGCGGGTTGCTGGCGGCGGTGCTGCCGGGCCGATTTCAGACCTTACCCGGGTTACCGGTGCGGGTGCTGGACGTGGCGCACAATCCGCAGGCGGCGAGCGTGTTGGCCGAGACCCTGAAGCAGCAGCCGGTCACGGGCCGGACCGATGCGGTCATCGGTATGCTGCAAGACAAACCGGTCGCCGAGGTCATGGCAGCAATGGCCGGCGTTGTTGACCGCTGGTATCTGGCGACGCTCGCGGCGGAGCGCGGTGCCACGGCGGCGCAGTTGCACGCGGCGCTTGAAGCCACCGGCAGCGTTGCGCCGGCCGCGCGCTACGACGATGTCCCAAGCGCCTACCGCGCGGCCTGTGCCGCGGCCTGCGAGCGTGACCGCGTCGTGGTTTTCGGGTCTTTTTACACCGTCAGTGATATAATTAGTCTTGAAAAATGAGGGACTTACCTATGGTACATGGCCGCGAACCCCGACGCGAGTACAGCTCAAAGCATCGCATCGTCGGCGCCATCATAATTGTTTCGCTAGCAGTCCTGTTTCTTCCCAGGATCTTGAGCCAGTCGCAGCGCCACCAGGTCGCCTCAGCGCCGAGCGAGATTGCGGAAACGCAGATCGAGGTGTTCCGATTGCCGACGGCGTCCATTACCCCGGTACAGGAGGCGACCGCGAACGCCGCGCCACCCGCCGCGCAGAGCATGGCACGCGATGGCGGGCCCCCGGCAGCGCGCGTCAAGCCGGCGTCGGCGCCGAATGCGCCACGGGAGACTGCGCCCAAGAAAACCGCGAACGTGACCCCGAGGCAAGGCATGGCGAAAAGCGGCACCAAGCCGTCTGCCACTACGGGCAACAGGGGTTGGATGGTCCAGATCGGGACCTTTTCCAATGACGCAAATGTCAAACGCTTGCGCGCGGCACTAAAGAAAAACGGGTTTCTCGTCGATCTCCAGGACGTAGAGCTGAAGGGTCAGAAGGCGGTGCGTGTACGCGTAGGTCCGTTCCAACAGAAACGCGTTGCGCTGAAGGCACAGTCCAGGATAGAGAAGGAGCTGGGCCTCAAAGGCGTCGTGCTGGCCCAGCGTTAGGCTGATCGCGTGCGCGAATCGTCATAGTCGTTCAGCAGCCTGGAAATCCATTCCCGCAACCACACGCCCGGCGTGCAAATGTTCCATAGTTCATAGCCGATATGAATGCATTTGACCTCGCGCTGTTTTGCGTGCTCGCGATCTTCGCTGCGCTCGGGGCGTTACGTGGATTTGTTCGCAGCGTTTTCTTTCTCGGGAACTGGCTCATCGCGAGCACGGTGGCGTGGTTCTTTGCCGCCCCCGCGTCGGCCGCGCTCGACGGCGTTATTGAGGAGCCCGTGGTGCGCACCCTATCTGCATTTGTCATTGTGTTCCTGGTCGTTTTTGTCGCCGGCGTCGCTCTGAGTGGTATTTTGCACCGGGTCATGGAATCAATGCCTGCTCTCAAGGCCTCGAATCGCGTGCTTGGTGGTTTTATCGGGGTTTGCGCAGGAGTTGCCGTAGTGGTCTTGGCGTTCTTGCTCGCTGGCTTGACTAGCCTCCCGCAAGACAGCTGGTGGCGGCACTCGACGCTTGCTCCATTCTTTGAGTCATTTGCAGCATTTATCGGTGATTTCTTGCCCGCGGATATTGCCCGGCACATTCGCTATGGCTAGACTAGCTCTTTAAAAAGGAGACCCCCTCCGCATGTGTGGAATTATTGGTGTCCTCGCCACGACTCCCGTTAATCAGACCCTTTACGACGGACTCACGGTATTACAGCACCGTGGGCAGGATGCGGCCGGCATAATCACGAGCGACGGGCGGCGTGTCTATCTACGCAAGGACAACGGGCTTGTGCGCGATGTGTTCCATGAGCGGCACATGCTTGCGCTCAAAGGGAACATGGGTATCGGCCATGTACGCTATCCAACGGCAGGATGCGATTCTCCCGCCGAGGCGCAACCATTCTACGTCAACTCGCCATACGGCCTTGCGCTTGCGCACAACGGCAACCTCACCAATGCCGAGCAATTGAAGGAGGAGCTTTTCCGTGAGGACCTGCGCCATTTAAATACGGAATCTGACTCCGAGATCCTGTTAAATGTGCTGGCGCATGAGCTCGAAGCGGTCGGCAGTATACAGCTTACACCCGATGAAATTTTTCAAGCAGTCGCGGCCCTACACCGGCGGTGCCGCGGTGCCTACGCGGTAGTAGCCATGATCGTGGGCTTCGGAGTGTTGGCGTTTCGCGACCCCTTTGGCATTCGTCCCGCGGTTTACGGCCGGCGTGATACCCCCGAAGGCAGCGAGCATATGGTCGCCTCCGAGAGCGTGGCGCTCGATATGCTCGGCTACGAACTCGTCGGGGATCTGGCCGCCGGCGAGGCCGTCTTCATCGATCGCGACGGCGGAGTGCATAGGCGCGAGTGCGCGGAAAAAACCCTGCACGCGCCATGCCTGTTCGAGTACGTTTATCTGGCCAGACCCGATTCCATGCTTGACGGCATTGCGGTGCATAAGACGCGGCTGCGCATGGGCGAGCGGTTGGCGCAGAAGCTGCAGCGCGAGTGGGCAGACCTCGACATCGACGTGGTAATTCCCATTCCGGACACCAGCCGCCAGGCCGCGCTGCAGATGGCCTATGAGCTCAATCTCAAGTACCGCGAAGGCTTTATCAAGAATCGATATATCGGGCGCACCTTCATTATGCCCGGCCAGGCCGAGCGCAAGCGCTCGGTGCGACAGAAGCTCAACGCCATAGAGCTGGAGTTTCGGGGCAAGAACGTGCTGCTGGTGGATGATTCCATCGTGCGCGGGACCACATCGCAACAGATCGTGCAAATGGCACGCGAGGCCGGCGCGCGCAAGGTATTTTTCGCATCCGCCGCACCGCCCATACGCTACCCCAACGTGTACGGTATCGACATGCCGTCGGCGCGCGAGCTGATCGCGAGTGAGCGCGACGTCGAGCAGATCGCCGCCGAAAATGGGGCCGACCGGCTGATTTTCCAGGATCTGCAGGATCTCATCGAGGCCGCACGCGAAGGAAATCCGGACATCGCGCAATTTGAGGCGTCGGTATTCGATGGCGTATACATCACCGGCGACGTCAACCAGGATTACCTCTCGCGCATCCAGCAGATGCGTTCAGACGGCGCCAAGGCCAAAAGAAACGTGGCTACCGGCGACCTGGCGTCAAACGAGCTTCAGACCTACTCCATTTGATTTTTGGTTGGGGGCCGCGTTTTTGTGAGCGATGATCAAAAGGACTGGCGAAAGCTCGGCTTTCGTACGCGTGCCGTGCGCGCCGGGCATGAGCGCACCTCGGAGGGCGAGCAATCCGAACCCATCTTTTTATCGTCGAGCTACGTCTTTGAAAGCTCCGCGCAGGCGTCGGCGCGTTTTGCCGGGGATGAACCAGGAAACGTTTACTCACGCTATACCAACCCGACCGTACGAATCTTCGAGCAGCGTCTTGCGGCGATGGAGGAAGGCGAACGCTGTGTGGGCACGGCCTCCGGGATGTCCGCGATCCTGGCCACCTGCATGTCACTGCTCAAGGCCGGCGATCACATCGTTGCCTCGCGCGCCTTGTTTGGCGCGACAATTGTGATGTTCGACACGCTGTTACCGCGTTTTGGCGTGACCACCAGCTTCGTGCCGTTGACCGACCTTGATGCCTGGACCCAGGCCATCTCCCCAAGCACGCGCATGCTGTTCCTCGAAACGCCGTCCAATCCGACCACCGAAATTGCCGATATTGCCGCCCTAGCCGAGCTGGCGCATGCACGCGGGTGTCTGCTCGTGGTGGACAACTGTGTGTGCACGCCGGCACTGCAGCGCCCGCTGACCTTGGGGGCCGACATGGTGGTGCATTCGGCCACCAAGTATCTCGACGGCCAGGGCCGCTGCCTGGGCGGGGCTGTCGTGGGAAGCGACGCCCTGGTGGGCGTCGAGGTGTTCAGCTTCATGCGCACCGCCGGGCCGACCATGAGCCCATTCAATGCCTGGGTTTTTCTCAAGGGCCTCGAAACCCTGGACCTGCGCATGCACGCTCAGAGTCGCAACGCGCAAATCCTGGCCGCCTGGTTGGAGACTCGGCCCGGGATCCAACGTGTGCATTTCCCGGGGCTCGAGTCACACCCACAACATGCGCTGGCAGCGCGCCAGCAAACGGCCCCCGGCGGGTTACTCGCGTTCGAGATCCCGGGCGGGCAAGATGCGGCCTGGCGGTTCATCGATGCTACCGTGCTGGTATCGAAGACGGCCAATCTCGGGGATACCAAGACCTTGATTACCCATCCCGCCAGCACGACGCATCGGCGTATGCCGCCCGAAGCGAGAAACGCGGTGGGCATCATCGACGGCCTGATTCGCATTGCCGTGGGCCTGGAAGACACCGACGACATCAAGCAGGACCTGCAGCGCGGCTTCGATGCCATCCGCTGACATTCATCGCCAAAACCTGCTCACCGTCTTCCGTGCCGCACTCGAGCGGGTGAACGGTCGCAGCTGTGTGCGTGAGTACCTCAGCGCCCATCCTCACAATGATCCGGTTTACCTGATTGCCATCGGCAAGGCTGCCACCGCCATGACCCGCGGTGCACAGGATGTCCTCGACGGCAAGATTCGTGATGCCCTGGTGATTACGAAGCACGGCTATGGCGAGGTGCTGCCGTGGCCGTGTTTGACTGCGGGCCATCCGGTGCCGGATGCCGCGAGCCTCGCCGCCGGCGATAAGCTGCAACAGTTTGTATCCGGCATTCCTGATGCCAGGGCGGTACTGGTACTGCTCTCCGGCGGCGCCTCCGCGCTTGTGGAGCAGCTGCCTCGAGGCGTTACGCTTGAGCAGCTGCAGGCGGTGAATGACTGGATGCTGGGCGCGGGACTGGACATCGAGGTCTGCAACGCGGTGCGCAAGCGCGTCTCTCTGCTCAAGGGCGGTCGCCTGGCCCTGCGACTGGCGCCACGACCGGTCTTGTGTCTGATGTTGTCGGATGTGCCGGACAACAACCCCGCGACTATTGGCTCGGGCCCGCTGGTCCCGGACGCCCGGTTGCGCGAGGCCCCGCCATTCGTCGATCAGGCGCCGGCGTTCGTCCGTGATCTGCTAGAGCTGGCACCGCCGGCCCCAGCGCCGGGTGAACCGGCCTTCGCCCGCGTGCAGATCGCCATCGTGGCCACCCTGGACGACGCCAAGCACGCAGCACATGAGGTCGCCCACACCCTCGGCTATCGGGCCATAGTCGAACCGCAGTTTGTCGACGGCGAAGCGCTAAGGGTAGGCGCGCGATTGGCGCAGGTGGTGGTGGACGCCGAACCGGGCAGCCTTCATATCTGGGGCGGGGAAACCCAGGTGATATTGCCGCCGCACCCCGGTCGCGGCGGTCGCAGTCAGAGCCTCGCGCTGGCTGCCGCCCGGGTGCTGCGCGATCACCCGAATGTATTATTCTTGGGCGCAGGTACCGACGGCAGCGATGGCCCCACCGAAGACGCCGGGGCATTGGTCGATGGCGGCACGCTCGCGCGCGGCACCGCGCACGGGTTAGATCCGGGCACGGCGTTGGCCTGCGCCGACGCCGGCCGCTTCCTGCAGGCGAGTGGCGACCTGATCAGGACCGGGCCGACGGGCACCAATGTGATGGATATGATGTTAGGGCTCAAATTCTAGCGCCAGGATGCTCGTTATGTGCGCGCGCCCGGTTTTGCTGACAACACTGCTCGTCATGATCGCGCTCGGATCGGGGTTATCGAAGGCCCTCGCCGGAAATGCGACGATGTTGTTCTTTGTCGAGCACGAACGCGGGGCACTACCCCGCAACACCCGGGTTATCGTAACCTCGAAGTTTGTTCGTATTGACGATGGCGAGGATGCGGGCGATTTCTTGCTGTTCGATTGTGCCAAGCGCTCGATCTTTGTCACCAACTCGCTCGACAAGCGTATTTTAATGATCAACGCACGGCCACTGGAATTGCCGCCTCCCACACCGTTCGAGCACCGAACAGAAACGGGCGGGGAGGGCTACCCTGGTGTCGCGGGTCGAAAGGTGATCCACTACCGCTTGTTTACCAACAGCGAGAAATGTCTTGACGGGTGTGCGGCCGCCGATCTGTTAACCGACGCGCAGCAAGCCCTGAAGGAATATCGTCGGGCGCTTGTCGGCGAGCATGCGGTGACCGCGCAGTATTCACCCACCGAGTTTCGATCGGTACGCGACCTGGCCAACAACATTTTTCTTCCCGCGCGCCATCTCGAGTCCGGGTTTCCGGTTCGCCAGCGGGATATGGCAGATGCGCGTCGCCAGCTGCTCGATTACAAAACCGGTGTCGATGTGGCGCCAGGGTTGTTCGCGCTCCCGCGAGATTATCGCCGTTTCACCCTGAACGATATGCGAGTTCGTTGAACACTATTCGGCGGGAATCGCGTTGCGGGGACCGTTGAGCCTGCTGAGCGGGATATCCTGTAACAGCCATTCCTGTGCGTCGCATCGCAATACGCTTCCCTGCTTGTACCAGTCTCCCAGCACGTCACGGTGCGCACGCTCGCCGTCCAGATCGAATACATGCTGTCCCGGTCTATGCGTATGGCCATGAATCAAATGGCGCACGCCATGCTTGTGCAAGGTGGCCTCAACCGCCTGCTGGTTGACGTCCATGATCTCCGGCGATTTTGTCGCGCTCACGATTTTGCTCTTCTCTCTGAACTGGCGAACGAGTGTATTGCGCTCGCCAATGCTCTTGCGTAAGAATGCTTCGATCCACTCGGAGCTGCGCACGCGCTGGCGAATTGCCTGGTACTCGTGATCGTCAGTGCACAGCGTGTCGCCGTGCATGAGTAAGACGCCAGTGCCGTACAGGTCGACGACGATCGGGTCCTGAATGAGCCGACATCCGGTCTCGCGTTCAAACTGGGCGCCCAGCAAAAAGTCACGGTTGCCGTGCATCACGTACAGCGGTGTGCCGCCATCAGCGACCCGTCGCATGCCATCGATAATGGGGCGGTACTCATCCTGCGAGGCAGCTTCATCGCCAATCCAGTACTCGAACAGATCTCCCAGGATATAGAAGGCATCTGCGTGTGGCCCTTCGCGGCGCAGTAAGTCGAGGAACAGCTCGGTAATTGCCGGGCGTTGTGCACACAGGTGCAGGTCCGAAATAAAGAAAGTAGTCATATCAGGACGGTGTATTCCCAGGTCGTATTACTCACTTGGTTTTGACGAGCTCCACGCTTTCAATCACGACATCGGTAATGGGTACATTTTCAAAGCCATATTGGGTACGGGTCGGTACGCCGCCTATGCTCTCGACGACATGCATGCCATCGATGACACGCCCGAACACGCAGTAGCCCCACCCTGATGGAGTCGAAGACGTGTAATTGAGGAAATCGTTGTCGGCGAAGTTGATAAAAAACTGGCTCGTTGCCGAGTGGGGGTCGCCGGTACGGGCCAGTGCGATCGTGCCACGCTCGTTGCGCAGGCCGTTTCTTGCCTCGTTACTGATTGGCTGGTGGGTGGGTTTCTGGGTCATATTAGGACCAAAGCCACCGCCTTGTATAACGAAGTTTGAAATGACGCGGTGGATTAACGTGCCGTCGTAAAAACCTTCGCGGACATAGGTCAGGAAGTTTTCGACCGATTTGGGTGATTTGTCGGGAAACAGCTCCAGTACCAGGGTTCCGAAATTCGTTGTCACATGAATCATGGCGCTGTGCCCTATTCTGAGAAGATACAGTCCCGGAGAATCCGGGTCCGCCGTGCCCCAAGCAGTCGAGTCCTTAAAGTATCCTTCCTTCCCACACCCCCTAAACGCGTCCGCGCCCAGTCGCAACATATTCGCAGCCTGTTCCGACCGGATTGTCCTAGACTTGGGGCGAGGGTGCAACTGCGCGGGGTTTTGCCGTTGTCGCCTTGTTTCCGTTACCATCCTCCACCATGGATGCCCGACCCACCAAGGTTCGTTTTGCGCCCAGCCCCACGGGGTTGCTGCATTTGGGGAACGTCAGAACAGCCCTGTTCAATTTCTTGATCGCACGCAAGGCACGGGGCATATTTCTACTACGGATCGAGGACACCGATACCGCGCGTGGCCACGAGAAGTATACGCAGGCGTTGCAAGAGGACTTGCGCTGGCTGGGTCTGCAGTGGCAGGAAGGCGCTGGTGTCGGGGGCGAGTCGGGCCCCTACCTGCAGTCACAGCGAGAAGCTATCTATAAGAGCTACTTCGTTGCGCTGGAGAACCAGGGGCTCGCCTATCATTGTTTTTGCACTCAGCACGAGCTCGAAACGGAACGAAAGACGCAGCGGGCAGCCGGACGCCCGCCACGCTACTCGGGACGTTGCCGCAGCCTGACGCACGAGGAGATTGCTGCACGCTTGAGCACGGGCACACCCGCGACGTTACGTTTTCATGTAAAGCCAGGCGAGGTGCTTGAGTTTGAAGATAGGGTGCGCGGATCACAGCGCTTCTCGAGCGAAGACATCGGCGATTTTGTCATTCGTCGATCTGACGGCACATCGGCGTTCTTTTTCAGTAACGGCGTGGATGACGCACGCATGGGTATCACGTTGGTCGTGCGCGGCGAGGACCACCTGACGAACACACCACGGCAAATGTTGATTTTGCAGGCGCTTGACTTGCCGATTCCCGATTACGCCCACATCGCCTTGGTTGTCGGCGCAAGCGGCGCGCCCTTGTCCAAGCGCGAGGGCAGCCGCACCATCCGCGAGCTGCGTGACACCGGTTTTCTTCCATTGGCGATCATCAATTACCTGGCGCGTCTGGGCCATACCTATGACGATAATTCCTTGATGACCCTGCATGCGCTCGCCATGGACTTCGACATCGCGCGCCTGCATCGCGCGCCCGCCCGGTTTGACGAGGCGCAGCTTATGCACTGGCAGCACGAGGCCGTGCGTGTGGCCTCGGATGCCGAGCTATGGAGCTGGATGGGCGAGAAGGTGCATGCGCTGGTTCCGCAGGCGAAGTATCGGGCGTTTGTGGAGACGGTGCGTCCGAACGTGAGATTGCCGCTCGATGCTCTCGATTGGGCGCGAAATCTTTTTACGGATGAATCATTCACCGTGAGCGGCAGATCCCGGGAAATTATTCTCGATACGCCGGCGAGCTATTTCGAATGCTTTCTGGAATTATACGAGCAGTTCCATAGCGACCTTCATTTGTTAGTTGGGCGCGAGCTGCCTGCACGAACGGGGAGGAAGGGGGCTGCCGTGTTTCAGCCACTGCGGGCAGCGCTCACCAATAAGCTGCGTGGCCCCGAGCTTGCTCGATTGCTTGAAATCATGCCACCAGACCGCATCCGTTCGCGCATAGAATATGCAAAGGAAGCCGCCTCAAGGGGCCGATGAACGTGGCTAGGGTTTGGCGCGGCCATTTGGGGTTTTTTTGGACCGTGGCATGGTCTTGCTTTTACTCGCTACTCGCTACTCGCTACTTGCAACTGAAATTATGCTCCAAATCTACAACAGCCTGACGAGGGGAAAAGAGCCGTTTACGCCACTCGAGGCCGGCCATGTCCGTATATATGTGTGTGGCATGACGGTATACGACTACTGTCACCTCGGTCACGCCCGCGTGATGGTCGTGTTTGATATGGTTGTGCGCTACTTGCGCGCCTATGGCTATGACGTGACCTACGTGCGCAATATTACGGACATTGACGACAAGATAATCCGGCGCGCGCGTGAGAACGGCGAAGACATTGGTAGTCTTACCGCCCGCTTTATCCAGGCGATGCACGACGACACCGCACCACTGGGCGTGTTGCAGCCTGATGCCGAGCCGCGTGCGACCGAGCACATTGCGCACATACAGAATCTGATTTCTGCCCTGCTCGATAATGGACATGCCTACATCGGCAAAAACGGTGACGTCTATTACGATGTCAGCCGTTTTCAGCGTTATGGCGCGCTGTCCGGCAAGCAGCTCGCGGACCTGCGTGCCGGCGCGCGCGTGGAGATTGACGAGGCCAAGGACGACCCCTTGGATTTCGTGCTGTGGAAGGCTGCCAAGGCCGGGGAGCCCAGTTGGGATTCGCCCTGGGGTCCAGGGCGACCGGGCTGGCATATCGAGTGCTCGGCAATGTCCACGCATTGTCTGGGGGCGCACTTTGATATTCACGCCGGCGGCATGGACCTCAAGTTCCCGCATCATGAAAATGAGATTGCGCAATCCGAGGCCGCCACCGGCGAGACATTCGTCAACACTTGGATGCACATCGGCTTCGTGCAAATCGACCAGCAGAAGATGTCCAAGTCGCGGGGCAATTTCTTCACCGTCCGCGAAGTCCTCGCAAAATACGACGCTGAGGTAGTGCGCTATTTTCTGTTTTCGAGTCACTATCGCAGCCCCTTAAACTTCTCTGACGCCGCTCTGGAGCAGGCAAAGGCGGCACTCACTTCGCTGTACCTGGCGCTGCGGGGGCTCGAGCTCCCCGAGGCGAAGGGCGCCCGCCCCATCGGCTCGTTCAAGGAGAGCGACTTCGGCGTGCGCTTCGCGCAGGCGATGGACGACGATTTCAATACGGTGGAGGCACTGGCCGTGTTGTTTGACCTGGCGCACGAGCTCAACCGGCTGCGCGGCAGCGACGCGACAGTGGCCGCACGCCAGGGCGCCATCCTGTGCTACCTCGGCGGCGTGCTCGGTCTGTTACAGCGGGGTCCGGACGCGTTCCTCCAAGGACAGGTGACCGTTACACCTTCCACTGGCGAGCTTTCGCTCACTGGTAATCCGCCTATCGTGACCATGGGGCCATCGCGAGAGGAGATTGAGACGCTGATCGAACAGCGTGCTGACGCGCGCCATCGGCAGGACTGGGCCGAATCCGACCGCCTGCGCCAGGAGCTCACTGCACGTGGCATCGTGCTCGAGGATGGTCCGGGCGGGACTACCTGGCGCCGGCAGTAGCGTGGCGCCGGCCGCGGCATAAGTGACTTAAAATCCCTAATTTTTTCCTACCGTGCTATTGACCCACTGCACAACTGTGGGTAATTTGTACTCACTGAACCTATAGCGAGCGATGCCCGTGGTTCGGGCATTTATTTATGGGGGGCGATCGTGGCTTTGTCTCAAGTGAATGTGGAGTTAACGGGAGCAGACATCGTGATCCGCTGCCTCCAGGATGAGGGCGTGGAGCACGTTTTCGGCTATCCGGGTGGTGCCGCCTTGCATATTTACGACGCCATCTTCAAGCAGGACAAGGTCAAGCACATTCTGGTGCGCCATGAGCAAGGGGCGGCGCACGCAGCCGACGGCTACGCCCGCGCCACCGGCCGGCCGGGTGTCGTGCTGGTGACCTCGGGCCCCGGCATCACGAACGCGGTCACCGGGATCGCCACCGCTTACATGGACTCGATCCCCATGGTGATCCTGAGCGGCCAGGTCCCCACCCACCTCATCGGTGACGACGCCTTCCAGGAGGTCGATGCGGTCGGTATCACGCGCCCGTGTGTGAAACACAATTTCCTGGTGCGCGACGTCAAGGACCTGGCGCTGACCATCAAGAAAGCATTTTACCTTGCTTCGACGGGGCGCCCCGGGCCGGTGCACGTGGATATCCCCAAGGATGTCACCGCGCACAAGACCAAGTACCACTACCCCAAATCCGCCAAGATGCGCTCCTACAACCCGGTAACCCGCGGACACCCCGGGCAGATCAAGAAGGCCGTGGAGCTAATGTTGTCCGCCAAGCGACCGATGATCTACTCTGGCGGCGGCGTAGTCCTGGATGAGGGCTCCGAGGCGTTAACGGAGCTGGTGCAGCTACTGGGTTACCCGTGCACCAACACCCTGATGGGGCTCGGTGCCTATCCGGCGACGGACCCGTTGTTTGTCGGCATGTTGGGGATGCACGGTACCTACGAGGCCAACATGGCCATGCATGACTGCGATGTGCTAGTCGCCATTGGCGCGCGGTTTGACGATCGCATCACGGGCGATCTCAACAAGTTTTGCCCTTATGCGCGCATCATTCACGTCGATGTTGACCCCTCCTCGATCGCAAAGAACGTGCCCGTCGATGTGCCCATCGTCGGCAGCGCGCGCAGCGTGCTCAAGGAAATGATCACGTTGATCCGGGCCGCCGAGCGCAAGCCGGATGAGGAGGCGATCAAGGCGTGGTGGAAGCAAATCCAGGCTTGGCGTGCCGTGGATTGTCTGAGCTACGATCATAAGAGCAAGCTTATCAAGCCCCAGTACGTGCTGGAGACGCTGTACCAGATCACGGGCGGGGATGCCATTGTTACCTCCGACGTCGGTCAGCATCAGATGTGGGCGGCCCAGTTCTACAAGTTCACCAAACCGCGGCGCTGGATCAATTCCGGCGGGCTCGGCACCATGGGTTTCGGGTTGCCGGCGGCGATGGGGGTACAGATTGCCTATCCGGACGAGACCGTCGTATGCGTGACCGGCGAGGCAAGCATCCTGATGTGTATCCAGGAGCTTTCCACCTGCAAGCAGTACGATTTGCCGATCAAGATCGTGAATCTCAACAACCGTTATATGGGCATGGTCAGGCAGTGGCAGGAGTTCTTTTATGACAGGCGCTACTCGCATACCTACATGGATGCGTTGCCGGACTTCTGCAAGGTGGCAGAGAGCTTTGGCCACGTCGGCATGTATATTGAGAAGCCGGGCGATGTGGAGGGCGCATGCAAGGAGGCAATGAAGATCAAGGACCGCCTGGTTTTCATGGACTTCATCACGGATCAGACAGAGAATGTCTATCCAATGATTGCCGCGGGTAAAGGTCACAACGAGATGCACTTGTCGCCATCGGCCGGAGAGGCACCGCCCGCGCGGGAGTTGGCGTAACGGGGATGCGGCATATTATTTCCATTCTGCTGGAGAACGAGGCCGGCGCGCTCTCGCGTGTGGCCAATATGTTCTCCGCGCGCGGTTACAATATCGATTCTCTCAGCGTAGCGCCTACCGAGGACGCGACTTTGTCACGCATGACCCTCGTGACCCGCGGGTCGGATGATGTGATCGAGCAAATCACCAAGCAGCTCCACAAGCTCGTGGAGGTCGTAAAGCTGAGCGATCTCACTGAAGGGCGGCATATCGAACGAGAGATGATGCTGATCAAGGTCAGGGCGGTGGGTGATGCGCGTGCGGAGGCAAAGCGACTGGTCGATATTTTTCGCGGGCGCGTGATAGATGTAACGGAGACCACCTACGCGATCGAGCTGACCGGCACCGGCGAGAAACTGGATGCTTTTGTGGAGGCGATTCGTGGAGTGGGTATCATCGAGCTTGCGCGCTCCGGTGCTTCGGGTATCGCGCGCGGGGAAAAAGGACTTCGCGTCTAACAGACCGTGGGAAAACAGAGTTTTTCCACGGTCTGTTGGCGGTACAAGGATGGGCTGCTACTGTTTGATGGCTGTAAGCCGTTGAAAAATGGAGCAAATGGAAAACCGCGTTTACGGTTCAGCGAGTTGGAGAACGGTCAGGAAGGCCCTGCGGTCCCTTAAATCTCGACGTGACCTCCTAGGACCCGGTGAC
>VRUB01000168.1 GCA_019456345.1 Nitrospira sp.
GTGTTTGCTCTGCTCCACTATTCAAACACTTACGTGTTTGAAAAGTGTGCGGTGCTTCCCTGCACCACTCTATGCAGGCTGCCGAAAATAGTTTTTTCAGCAGCCGGTTAGTATCAACCCGCCCTCCAAGGCAGTTATCCTGGATAGTGCAGTGCGAACTCACCGCAGAGACCGCAAAGATCGCAGAGAAAAAAACAAGTAGACGATCGCTGATGGTGGCAGAGCCAGGGGCAAACTGTTATACCGTATCCACCTCGACGGCAAGAACAAAGCTGTTGGAAATCAGGTCTCTGCGTTGTCTGCGGTGAAATATTCGGGTTAATGCCCCGGTGTTGGCATAACCCTGGCGCGCTCGTGGCTGCGTTAGTCTGGAGCGTTGAACTCAGGGAAAGACGCGGGCGCCGGCGATTTAGTTATGGCTTCAAGCTCCCGGATCGTTGCGCGCCTCATCCGTTTTCCGTCCACCGGGCTCAACGGCGGCTCGCGTACGCTTTGCGGCTCGAAGACGTACACTTCAACGGCAGTTGCATCAGCGTTGAAGCGGTACACCGGACGCGTGTCATAGCGCTCACCTCCGTAACGTATACGCCTATCGGTCTCTTCATACGGAATGTTGTGATCTTGCAACCAAAGGCCGATCTCCTCCGGTGTGTCGGCGCAGACATGCAGCTGAACAACGGACTCGGCGGTCACGACGCCGCTTAACACGGACCCGACGAGGCGGGGGTCGAACGCGGCAAAAAACCGCATGGCCTCGATGGCCACGGTGCGCAACTCGGCCAGCGTACCCGAGAGTCGTTCAGCGTGGAACAACTGCAGATACTCATGCAGGGCTGATTCCACCTCTTGGTTGGCCGGCAAGTTCTTGCCGTCAGGTAGATTCAAGCGATTGGCGGCCTTTCTTTTTGCAGTCTGAAAATCGCGCACACCCTCCTCGCACATAATGCGAGCTGCCTCGGCGCTGATGCGCTGGCGTTGTGCCTCCGCGCGTGCACCGGTCTTGCTCGCGTGCGCCAACGTGGCCTTGCTCGGCATCAGAATAGTCCCTTGGGGATCTCTTCGTTTAGCGTCGGTGGCGCCGGTGTAATTTCCGCACCGTCTTCATCAGCCATGAAGGTAACAGGCTCCGTACCCTCGATGAAGTACTCCACGATCGCGCCGGGATCTTCGGGGTCGCGAGGTTCGCCGGTATCACGGTCAACGCTCAGCGTGACGATGCCCGACGGCACCGTTAAGGTTCTCTCTGGCATACCCTGTAGCGCGGTCGTCATGTAATCGATCCAGATCGGCAAAGCGGCGCGCGCGCCGGCCTCGCCGGGACCCAACGACGCGGGTTGGTCAAAGCCAATCCACGTCGTCGTGACGATATCCTGCGTAAACCCGGAAAACCACGCGTCGCGGAACTCATTGGTAGTGCCCGTCTTGCCCGCAAGGTCGGCACGGCCAAGCGCCAGTGCGCGCCGGCCCGTACCGCGCGCGATAACGTCCTTCATGACGGTTGTCATAATAAAGGCGTTTTCCTTGCTGATGACGCGTGGCGCATAACGAGGCTTGTACGTCTGTGCATCGCTTGTGGTCGCGCCCTCGCCGAGTTCGGCAAGCAGCGAAATAACAGGAACCGGAGTGCGCCGGTCTGTCGTATCCGTCTGCTGGTTTTCTACGGCATCGTCGGATTCGGGACACTCGGCGCAGATGACCAGCGGGTTGGCCTGCACCAGAATGTTGCCGTCGGCATCCTCGATGCGCGTTATGAAGTAGGGTTCGACCTTGTAGCCACCGTTAGCGAACACAGCAAATGCGGTAACCATCTGTAACGGTGTGGCCGAGGCGTTGCCGAGTGCCAATGACAGATTATGGGGCAGATCGGCCGGGTCAAAGCCGAATCGTTGTAGATACTCGGCGGCATAGGCAGGCCCCATCGCCCGCACCAGACGTACCGACACGAGGTTCAATGACAGCGTGAGCGCCTTGCGCAACGGAGTTGGCCCGAAGATCCGGCCGCTGTAATTCTCAGGGCGCCAGGTATCCTCCAGTCCCTCGGGATCCGCGATTACAATCGGCGCACCACTGACCGCAGTGGCGGTAGTGAAGCCCTTTTCCAGCGCGGCGGAGTAGATAAAGGGCTTCAAGTTGGATCCGGGTTGGCGTTCGGCCTGCGTGACGCGATTGAACTTGCTCTGGTCAAAATCAAAACCGCCAGTCAGCGCCAGGATCGCGCCATCACTGGGTCGCAATGACACGAGGGCACCCGCCACTCGCGGCACCTGGGTCAGCGCCCAGTAGCCTGTCTCTTCTTCCTTGGTTTTCTCACCCTGTGCCAGCTCCTTACCTCCTTCCGGTTCGACATACTCCAGATAGATGATATCTCCCGGTGCCAGGATATTCGCAGCCTTCTTCGGGGCCGGCCCGCGCGCCCCCTCGTCGATGTACTTGCGCGCCCACGACAAGCCGTTCCAGCCGGCTTCCACTACGTAACCGTCCTGTGTGTACACTGTTGCCGTCTGCTCATCTAGCGCCAAGACGATCCCTACCAGCAAATCCCCGATCGAGCGGTACTGCCTCAAGACATCGTCAAGGTAATCCTGATCGAGGTCAGCTTCGGAGATGTCGACATGAGCCGTTGGGCCATAGTAGCCATGTCGTCGCTCGTAGGTGTGCAAGCCCTGGCGCAACGCGCGGTTGGCCGCTTGCTGATAGTCTGCGCGAATAGTGGTGTAGACGTGAAAACCGCCACCGTAGCTTGCCTCAGCGTACATATCGACCATGTATTGGCGCACCATCTCCGCCACGTAGCGCGCCTCGACATCGTAGCGCAAGGCATGTTTGCTGGCTGTCAGCGGCGCTGACACCGTCTCGTTAAAATTGGCCTGATCGATGAATTCAAGCGTCTGCATTCGCTGCAGGACGTAATTGCGCCGCGCAATCGCACGATCGGGGTTGCTTATCGGATTATTCCGGGAGGGAGCCTTGGGCAAGCCCGCCAGCATGGCGGTTTCTGGCAGCGTCAGTGCCTCGGGCCGTTTACCATAATAGACTTGGGCGGCTGCGCCGAACCCGTAAGCACGGTGGCCGAGGAAGATCTTATTTAGATAGAGCTCCAGGATCTCATTCTTGGTAAGTTGCTGCTCGATCTTGAAGGCGAGCAGGATCTCCTTGATCTTACGCTTATAGGTCTTCTCGGGACTCAAGAAAAAATTCCGCGCCACCTGCATGGTGATCGTACTCGCCCCCTGGCTGTGGGTACCGCTGCGAAGGTTGGCCCACAATGCGCGTGCAATCCCCAAAAAATCGACGCCGTAGTGGTTATAAAAATTGTCATCCTCGGCAGCAAGAATCGCCTTAATCAGCAGATCCGGAACGTCGTCGGCGTCCAACAGTATGCGTTTCTCTTCGCCGAACTCGGCGAGCAATTTGCCCTCGGCCGAATATACGCGCATGGGTACTTTGAGCTGCTCTTCGGAAAGCGACAGGACCGAGGGCAGCCTAGGCGTGAGCAGCGTCACGACCACGGCGAGTATGAGCGCCCCGGTGATGATGAGACCGAGGAGTGCGACCAGCAGCGCTCGCCCTAGTTTACGGCGTGGGCCACGCCGCGCCCTGGGTGTGGGGCCGGAGTCGTTATTAGCTTCCATGGACAGGTAGATTATGACCGAAGCTGGACGGCGGGCGTCCGGAGCCGGCAAAGTATAAAGCCAAATCGGCGGCCGCCAAAGGCGTATTTGTCACTTCCATGCGCAATGGTCTATATTTAGGTGTAGTACTTCACCCTTATTTGTACCTATATCATATAAGTAATTGATTTAAAAGATAAAAAGTCGGTTCATGCTAGGAAAACTGTTCGGCAAAAGCAAGCAATCTATGATTGGCATAGACGTCAGCTCATCGGCCTGCAAGGTGCTGGAGTTGAGCAAGGCCGATGACCACATCCGTGTCGAGCGCTATGCCGTAGAGCCGCTGCCCCAGAACTCGGTGGTCGAACACGCGATCACCGAGGTGGAACAAGTGGCCCAGGCCGTCGAGCGGGCGGTGAAACGCTCGGGCACGCGCTGCAAGCACGCGGCGGTCGCCGTCGCGGGTGCACACGTGATCACCAAGACCATCAAGATGCCGGCGAATCTCTCGGACGCTGAGATGCAAACCCAGATCGAGATGGAAGCAGACCACTACATCCCCTATCCGCTTGACGAGGTGAACATGGACTATCAGGTCCTGGGCGCCTCCGAGGACAATGCGGACGAATTGGAGGTGTTGATGGCGGCTTGCCGCAAGGAGATTGTCGATGACTATGTGGCCGTCATCCAAGGGCCTGGGCTGACTCCGGCGGTGGTGGACATCGAGACCTACGCGATGGAGAACGCGTATTCGCTCATTGCCGAACAT
>VRUB01000169.1 GCA_019456345.1 Nitrospira sp.
CCAGCTGTTCCAACAACTGACCGAGGCCGGCCATGTTGAAACTGCCAGCCGGAATACTGAGGACATAGTGGACCAGCCTCTCAACAAACTGCTCCGCGATATAATCGCTTGTGATCAGGCCTTCGGGTAACTTGCCGGAGGCAAGAAATTCGTGAAAGGGGACCGCCTGGGCAGCAAACGGGACTGGGGCGTCAGGCGGGGTGACCATCAACTCCTCAAAACGGTGGCGCTCAGCCTCTGCATGTCGCCTCACTCTACTCAAGCCGAAATCAGCCGTCAAGGCTTTGTGAGGCATGGATCGCCCCCGAGGCCGCGACTCATGTTCCGCGACGACTTTGTCACAAAAAAGAAGGGCAGGGAGCCCTGACGAGCTCCCTGCCCACCTCTTGTGACAACCGGCTGACGACTATATCCAGTTCACCCGCTCCGCCGGCCGGATGTAGATCGGCTCCTCGACCTGGATCCGCGCCACTTCCTTGCCCGACTTGTTGAAGCCCAGCACGGTGTCGTTGTACATCTCGAAACGCTTCCCGTGAATCTGGGTCTCAAACACCTTCGGACCCGGAATGACGTCATACCGGAAGATGATCTGTTGGCTCGCGCGCCACAACTGCAGCACGGCCAGCAGCTCCCGGCTCGGGACGAGGTATTTCTCGATCGCGTTGTCCACGCCCGGCCCAAACATCTGCCGGCTGTAACCCCGTGGAGCATTCCGTGCCGGAATGTAGAAGCCGTTCGGCTCCGTCCCCCACTGCGGGTACAGGGGCAACGCCACCTGCTCCACCCGGATGGTGAAGTAGAGCGGGTGCCACCGATCCTCCGCCCACAGGCCATCCTCACCGATGCGGTTGAGGCCCTGCATCCGGATCTTTCCGACGCAGGCCGCCATGCAACGCGTTTCCATCGGCTCGCCGCCCGTTAGCGGGTCCTTCCCTTCGACACGCGGATAGCACGCGATACACTTCTCGCTGACCCGCGTTGTGCCACGGTACATGGGTTTCTTGTACGGGCACTGCTCAACGCACTTCTTATAGCCGCGGCACCGGTTCTGGTCGATCAGCACGATCCCGTCTTCCGGCCTCTTGTAAATGGCCTTCCTCGGGCAGGCTGCCAAACAGCCCGGGTAGGTGCAGTGGTTGCAAAGCCGCTGGAGATAGAAGAAGAACGTCTCATGCTCCGGCAGGCTGCTCCCCTGCATCCGCCACGGTTCTTCACGAGTGAACCCGGTCTTGTCGATGCCCTCCACAATGGCGCGCATCGAAGTCGCCGTGTCCTCGTAAATGTTGACGAACCGCCATTCTTGGTCCGTCGGGATGTACCCGATCGCCGCCTGACCGATCTTGGCGCCGGCGTCGAAAATGGTCATCCCTTCAAACACCCCGTACGGCGCATGGTGCTTGCGGCCGACCCGCACGTTCCATATCTGTCCGCCCGGGTTCACTTGCTCGATCAACTGCGTGATTTTCACGTCGAAGAACTGTGGATACCCGCCGTACGGCTTGGTCTCCACGTTGTTCCACCACATGTACTCCTGCCCTTTCGAGAACAGCCACGTGGACTTGTCCGCCATCGAACAGGTCTGGCACGCCAAACACCTGTTGATGTTGAACACAAAGGTAAACTGCCACTTGGGATGCCGTTCCTCGTAGGGATAGAGCATCTTCCTTCCGAGTTGCCAGTTATAAACTTCCGGCATAGTGTCTTCTCCCTTCGTTCTGGGTTACACCTTGATCTTGATGTGCTCGCCCTTGAGCCATTTGATCATGAACTCGTTCTCCTGGCCCGGGGTGAATCCCGTACGTACCGGCTCCCACGGTCCACGTGCGCCGATCCCGCCGTCCTCCGCCTTGGTGACGCGGATCAGGCATTCCTTCGGCGTCGTGTTGATCGCGTGGTTGTCGACCTGGAAGCCAAACTTGAACTTCCAGCCCACCGCGTGCTTGCCCGGCAGCGAGTCGGTCTGGTGCATCGGCATCAACCAGCTCCGCGTAAACGACTGCTGTGCGCCATACCGGAAGTTGCTCTGATAGCCGATATCCACCGCAATCGCGCGTCCATCCGGCCGCGTCTCATGCCCTTTCACCGACTTTGCTGTCGCCACGTACGGGGCGTGCTTCGCCATCGTCACGTGGTACGGGTAGGCGGGGTTGTACTTGCACCGGATCATCAACCGCGCGACCTTGTAGAACGGGTCGCTCGGCTTCCAGCCGCGGTACGGCCGGTCCACCGGGTTCCCGTCCACATACACGTAGTCGCCGTCATTGATGCCCCGGTCTTTGGCAGCCTGTGGGTTCATGTGCAACTGGTGCTCGCCCACGCCCGGCGTCCGCTTGTCCATGCGGTACGGATCGCCGAAATTGGACTCGTAGATCTGCACCCAGTCGTTGACCGACCACTGGCTGTGCACCCGGTGGCGGGTCTTCGGGGTCACGCAGTAGAACTGGTACCCCTTCTCCCACAACGGGTTGCTGTGCCGCTTGATCTCCGCCCACGGCAGTCTGATGTTCCGCACGGTCTTATCGTCATGGTGCTGCGCCGTGATCGGAATGCCGTAGTCGTCAGGCCGCACGTAGGGGTTCGTGGACAGAATGGCGTTCGGCAGGTACGGCGTGGCCTCCGTCCCTTCGCGATGGCTGATGAAGTTCTCGCCGTATTCGATCGCCTCCGGCTCCACCCGGTAGTTCTCGTACCGGCCGGTCCGCGTCCACATGGGCTTGCTCTCGTTGGTCTCTTCCCAGAACGGATGGCGCGGATAGGTCCGCGTCAACACCATCCAGCCCTTCTCCGACTTCAACATCGTGTCGGCGCTGTAGCCGTAGCCTGTGCAGGAAGCGTCCAGCAGCCGTTGCACATAGATGTCGACCCGGTTCATGAACACCCAGATGAAGTGATTCCTCATCCGCTTGTCACCGGTGATCTCAGTCAGCTTGGCCGCCACACCCGCGGGTGAATCAAGGTCGTTACGGGTGTCGTACAGCGGCCGGATGCCGCCCTTCCACACCTGGAACCACGGGTTCGACACCGTGGCGGTGATCTCCGGATAGGTGAACTCCATCCAGGTGTTCATGGCGAACGCGACGTCCGCGTGGTTAACATCCGACGTCATCTCGATATCTTGCGTGACGATGCACTCGATGTTCGGATCGACGTTCTTCAACATGTCGTAGTGGTGCTTGGCATTGTTCAACACGTTCACGTTGGCCACCCACCGCCACTTGGTCGGAGTCGGCATGTGGGTCTTGCCGGTGAACACCTTCCGGCCGTACTTCGGCGTGTTGACAATCAAGGCGGTGTCGCCATGGTTCCAATAGCCGACTTCTTCGCCGTAGTAGTAGCCACGGACGTTGACTTCCTTCCCGTGGGCCTTGGGGTCCAGGTTCTGCTTGAAGGGATTCTCAGCCGTGTGCGTGCCGAGACCACCGCCTGACCAAGGCGTCGCGTTCCAGATGCCGGCCTTGTAGTTACCGGCCCAGGTCTGCTGCCCGGTCCCGAACTTCCCCGTGTTGCCGGTGATGATCAGCACCATCGCCGCGCCGCGGGCAAAGATCGTCTGCTGGAAGTAGTGGTTCACGCCTTCACCGTTGTGGATCGCGGCGGGCTTAATCGACCCCGAATCACGCGCCCACCGCACGATCAGGTCCTTCGGAGACCGATTCACCTGATGCACCGTGTCGAGGTCATAGTCCTGGAAGTGCACCAAGTACATCTGCCAAACCGGGAGCACGTCCACTTCGCGCCCATTGAGCATCTTCACCCGGTAGGTTCCGGTCAACGCCGGCTCAATGCCGCTATTCTGGAAGTGCCAGCCCACCTGCTCGCGGTGCAGCGGGACCGCTTGGTTCTTGTTTATGTCCCACACCATGAACCCGCCCAGCCGTTGGATCTGCGCTGGCTTCAAGGTCTGTACCCGCCCCGAATAGCTCCGGGAGAAATCCGGGAACTGATAGTCCTTGATCACGTCCCGCGGGTCCAGATACTGCAGCGTATCGGTCCGTATCAGGAGCGGGGAGTCCGTGAACCCCTTCAGGAAGTCCACGTCGTGCAGGTTTTCGTCGACGATGATCTTGAGCGCGCCGAGGAACAATGCGCCGTCGGACTGTGGCCGCACCGGAATCCAGTAGTCCGCGCGGTAGGCCACCGGGTTGTACTCCGGCGTGATCACCACGATCCGGGCGCCACGCTCGATGGACTCCAACTTCCAATGCGCTTCCGGCATCTTGTTCTCGACGAAGTTCTTCCCCCAGCTCGTATTCAGCTTGGAGAAGCGCATGTCGTTCATGTCGATGTCGACTGTCTGCACACCGCTCCACCACGGATGCGCCGGGTTCTGGTCGCCGTGCCAGGTGTAGTTCGACCAATAGCGGCCTCCCTG
>VRUB01000170.1 GCA_019456345.1 Nitrospira sp.
TGGGCGAACGTTTTGATGTAAAGCGGAGCAGCTATCGCATCCATATCGATCTTCCTTAATAGCGCGGCATGTCCGGCTTTATCAGCCGAGACCAGGCATCAATCCCGCCGGCCAGGTTCCAGGCATTGTCTAAGCCGCTGTTGCGCAAGAAATCCGTCACCATGGCGCTGCGCACCCCGTGATGGCAGACAACGATGAGCGAGTGCCGGCGGGGCAAGGTCTCGACGCTTTGCTGAACCTGCTGCATCGGTATCAAGACGCTGTGCTCGATGGCGCAGACCGCCACCTCGACCGGCGCGCATAGGCCGGTGCGTGGGTCACACCCATAATCTCGACAGGTTCCGCCACCGCGTCCTCCCATCGGACAACCACGCCTCGATTAGACACCCATTCGGAAGATTTTGACAGGGCGCTTATGTCCGCTTTGGGTCAAAAGGAGACATAAGGTTAACGGGCCGCGAGGCTACGGCAGTAGGACAACCGGGTGGTGGCCTAGGGCCCTCGCTGGTCCCTTCCGAGGCGTCCGCTTCTAACCATCTTCGGGGTCGTTAAGGGGGTCAGCGTCGGGAGCGATTTGCAGCATCCGCGAAACTTCCTGGCGGCGTCAATCCCGCCGCTCGGCATGACCCAGGTCCTTTTCCGGCGCGACCAAATCACGCACCAACCGTTTCAACTCGGTAATTTCCGGAAACCGGCCTTCGGCCTTGCGCGACCAGATGACGCCGCCGCCAGCGAGACGCACCTCAAAGATACCGCCCTCGGTGCCGGGCACCAGGGCCACCCCTTCCAGACCTTCCTCGAAGGTGCTCAACAGTTCCTGGGCTATCCACGCAGCGCGGACCAGCCACCGGCATTTGGTGCAGTATTCAATTTCGATGCGGGGTCTTGAGTTGGCCATTTGGACCTCCACGTGGAAAACCGGCCCTTCGGACGGGGTGTATTCTAGCCCAAGGTTCGGTGTGTCACACCATGATCTACTGGGCTGTTTCCGGGGTATTGCGACCACAACCTGTTAGTCACAAGACACACCCGGCCTAACCCCATGCCCTTGCGAGGGACGGCAGCTGACAACCCGGTGGTGGTTGGGCCTTGATTGGAGGCGTTCGGCGACCCACTTAAAAGAGCAGCGGCGTGCTATCGTTGCGATTTCCCGGACGACGTCCGGCAACGTGGCAAGGAAGAGGCTTCAGATGTTCATTCAAACGGAAGGCACAACCAATTCAGCAACACTGAAACTCCTGCCCGGCCGCCCGGTCATGGAAAAGGGAAGCGCCAATTTCACCGAAGCCAGCGAAGCCCGGCGTTCACCTTTGGCCACCGACCTGTTCGGCCTCGACAGGATTTCCGGCGTTTTATTGGGCTCCGATTTCATCACCGTCACCAAATCGGACGACAAGGACTGGGACATCCTGAAGACCCAGGTCCTAGGCGCCATCATGGACCACTTCGAGTCGGGAAAGCCGGTGATTGAGGAACCCGAGGCCGGCGCCGCGAGCTCGGTGGAGACGGGTGATGAAGACGCCATCGGCTCCCGAATCAAAGAGCTGATCGATACCCGCATCCGGCCGGCGGCGAAACAGGACGGTGGCGACGTCACCTACCGCGACTTCAAGGATGGAGTGGTCTACTTGGAATTTCAAGGGTCCGCGTTCAGCCTCATACCGGGTATCGAGAATATGCTTCGCCACCACGTGCCGGAAGTCGAGGCGGTCAAGGATTACCGCGATGCGTTGCCCAAGCCAGGCTTGGAAACGCCGGAAGGCAAGGCCATTCTGGAGATATTGGATAATCAGATCAACCCGTCCGTAGCCGCCCACGGTGGGCATATTTCCCTCGTCGATGTCCAGGACGATACAGTCTATATCCGGCTCGAAGGGGGATGCCAGGGATGTGGCATGGCCGACGTGACCCTGAAACAAGGGGTGGCAAGGGAAATCCAGCGGGTCGTCCCTAGCATCACCAATGTGCTGGACGTGACCGATCATGCCGGCGGGACCAATCCTTACTATCAGCCGGGCAAGGGCGGCGCGAGCCCGCTTTGAGTCCGCCACATTCCTCCAGTATAACCATCCGCCCCCAGGCTGACTGACAGGGCCAGCGCTGGGAGACGACAACTGCCATGAAGGTTCTTCTGGTCTCCACTTATGAACTTGGACATCAGCCCTTCGGGCTGGCGTCTCCGGCGGCGTGGCTCGCGGAAGCGGGAGCCGAGGTGAGTTGCCTCGACCTGGCGGTCGAATCGCTGGATGAAGAGGCCATACGCGCCGCTGGCTTGATCGCGGTCTACCTGCCCATGCATACGGCGACGCGCCTGGCCGGCATTGTCGTACCGCGGATCAGGGCCTTCAATCCGTCGGCTCATCTCTGCTTCTATGGCCTTTATGCGCCGCTGAACGAGGCGTTCCTGCGGACGGAATTGGGTGGCGGGACGGTCCTCGGCGGTGAATTCGAGAGCGGCCTGGTCAGCCTGTACAAACGGCTGTCGGCCAACGGCTCCGTCGCTTTGGAGCCGCAATCGGAACCCGTCATTTCCCTTATCAAGCAGGACTTCCGCGTGCCACGGCGCGAAGGCCTGCCGCAGTTGTCACGTTATGCCTATGTGGAGATGGACCAAGAGGGGCGCCGCACGGTGGGCTACACAGAGGCCAGCCGTGGCTGTAAGCACCTGTGCCGTCACTGCCCGGTCGTTCCCGTCTATGGCGGAAGGTTTTTCGTCGTTCCACGCGGCGTGGTGATCGAGGACATTAGCCAGCAAGTCGCCGGCGGTGCCGAGCATATCACCTTCGGCGATCCGGATTTCTTTAACGGCGTCGGCCACGCCATCCGTTTGGTGGAAGAGCTCCATGGGCAGTTCCCAAACCTGACCTATGACGTCACCATCAAGGTCGAGCACCTTTTGAAGCATACGCACCACCTCGAGACCCTGGTCCGCACGGGATGCCTATTCGTCACCACGGCGGTGGAATCGGTCGATGACCGGGTCCTCACCATCCTCGACAAAGGCCACACGCGTGACGATTTTGTCCGCCTCGTCGGGCTGGCCCGCGGGGCGAACCTGACCCTTTCGCCCACCTTCATCCCCTTCCTGCCGTGGACTTCGCGCGAAGGGTACCTAGACCTCCTTCGGCTCTTGGCGGGCCTCGGATTGGTCGATTACGTGGCGCCCGTTCAGCTCGCCATTCGGCTTCTGGTTCCCGAAGGGTCGCGGCTCTTGGCCGTACCCGAGATGCAGCAACACCTGGGCAATTTCGATGCCGCCGCCCTGAGCTACCGATGGTCCCACCCAGACCCGCGCCTGGACGTCCTCCATAGCCGCGTGCACCGGGCCGTGGAGGCGGGTGAGGCGGTGGGTTCCTCTCGCCGAAAAACATTTACCGAGGTCTGGCGCCTGGCTCATGAAGCATGCGGCCTGAACGCGCCAGATCTTGAAACTCCAGATACATTGGATGCTCCGATCCATGTGCCCAGTCTGAGCGAACCCTGGTATTGTTGCGCCGAACCGACGGAGAACCAGCTCACCGAAATCTAAGCCCGGAAAAGGTGGCTTCTTTGACCGACTCCGACTCCCAGGACCGGCTTCTTTTACTTATTCCCACTACCTCCTACCGAGTCGCCGATTTTCTTGACGCCGCCCATCGCCTGGGCGTCGACGTGGCCGTGGGTTCCAACCAGCGGCAGGTGCTGGAGGCGTTCGCGGACGGACGCACCGTCACCATCAATTTTCAAGACCTTGAGAAGGGTGTCCTTGAGATTTGCGCCTATGCCAGAGATTACCCGTTGAGTGCAATTCTGGGCGTAGATGAGGAAACCACGGTGCTGGCGTCTAAGGCGTCCAAGGCCTTAGGTCTGGCCCATAACGCGCCCGAATCGGTGGAGGCGACGGCCAACAAGTTCCGCTTTCGGACCGCACTCGCCAACAGCGGCCTACTGACGCCCCCGTTCTCCCTGCTGACCGTCGACGCCGACCCTGAAAGAGCAGCACGCGAAGCCGCCTATCCCTGCGTCCTAAAGCCACTCATGCTGTCGGCGAGTCGCGGCGTCATCCGAGCCGACAATCCGGACGAATTCATCACCGCCTTCCACCGCATCACGCGAATTCTGAAGCAGCCTGATGTCGTAACCATGGGGGACGCGGCCAAACATATCCTCGTCGAAGGATATGTTTCGGGCCGGGAGGTGGCGCTGGAGGGGCTTCTCGACGGGGGGCGGCTCACCGTCCTTGCGCTCTTCGATAAACCCGATCCCCTGGAAGGACCGTTCTTCGAGGAGACCATTTACGTGACCCCGTCGCGGCTGCCCGAATCTTTGCAGAGCCGGGTTATGGATGCCACGGTCCAAGCCGTCGCGGCCCTGGGGCT
>VRUB01000171.1:0-491 GCA_019456345.1 Nitrospira sp.
ATGTTGGCGCTGACCGAACAGGATGAAACCAATACGCTGGTGTGCCGGCTCGGGCGCAAGTTGCTCGGGATGGACACCGCATATCAGGTGGTCAATACCTTCCTGTCCGACGTCACCGATGAGGTGTTGATGAATTTCGGCGGGCTGCCCGCCTTCGACATGAAAATCTCCGTCAACGCCCTGAACGACCGTTTGAGAAACCATCGCCTGGAAGTGCGGACGCTGGAGCTCGAGGCAAGCGACAAGGGCCTGGTGTTGCCGGACAAGTTCCTTTTCCCGTTGTTTTTCTTCGACAAGGGCGCTATCCGGGTCGCCCAAGTCGATGACGAAATCAACGTCCCGTCATTGGTCGCGCTGGTGATGGTTTGATCGCTCGATCGCCTGTCCCCTGTGAGCGCCGAATAATACCAAGGTTCGGTGCCAGGGCAGCCAAGGGAATTAGCACGAAGTATCATCAGGCTTGCAAACAATAGGATTTACCGTATGTCCGT
>VRUB01000171.1:501-4355 GCA_019456345.1 Nitrospira sp.
AGGCAAGCGACAAGGGCCTGGTGTTGCCGGACAAGTTCCTTTTTCCGTTGTTTTTCTTCGATAAGGACGATATCCGGGTCGCCCAAGTCGATGACGACATCGACGTCCCGTCATTGGTCGCGCTGGTGATGGTTTGATCGCTCGATCGCCACCTCCACCCCCCACCCCGTGAGCGCCGAATAATACCAAGGATCAGTGCCGGGGCAGCCAAGGGATTTAGTGCCAAGTATCATCAGGCTTGCAAGCAATAGGATTTACCATATGACCGTCGATTGGCGTTCGGAACTGAAGCTCTGTCTCAATCCGGCAACGCTGCTGGCAAGCGTCATCGCCGGGTTGGTGGCGGGTGTTCTTGCCGTCACGTTCATGTTCTCCTATTCGGCGGTAATTTTTACCGGCGATCTCGCCGACTATGTCCCGCGCGCAACCGGACAGATGCTGTTTGGCGCCGTTGTAATTGCCTTGATAATCGGTCTTTTCAGCCAGTTTCGCGGTGTCGTCGCGTTGCCCCAGGACAATCCTACGGCGGTTATTGCCGTTATGATCGCGGCATTGTCACAAACGCAGGCAGCTAGCGCAGATCCAGAGACGTTGTTCGTACAAGCGACCGTGGTCATGATTTTGTCGACGGTACTGGCGGGCCTCATTTTTCTCGCGATCGGCCGCTGGCACCTCGCCACACTTGTCCACTTCATTCCCTATCCGGTGATCGCGGGGTTTCTCGCCGGGACCGGATGGCTGCTATTCAAAGGGTCGTTTGGCGTCATGGCCGGCGCAGCCATCGACCTCACCGACATTTCCGCTCTGCTAGGCACGTTCATGCTTTGGGGGCCAGGTGCTGCGTTCGCCGTGGTCGTTCTCATTGGATCGCAGCGCTTTACGCATTTTCTGGTTATGCCCGGTTTGATCGTCGGGGCCATCGGTTTGTTTCATTTGGTTCTCCTGGCGACCGGCACCAGCCTGCAGTCAGCCATATCCCAGGGCTGGCTGCTCGAACCGTTTGGCGAAGGTGGGCTATGGCAGCCAATCAGCGTAGAGGCCATCGCGACGATCGATTGGAATGGCCTTGTTGGGGAAGTCGCGGGGATCGGGACGATCTTGGTCATCGCCGTCATCTCTGTCCTGCTCAATCTCACCGCACTCGAATCGGCCTTTGGACGCGACATCGACGTCAATCGGGAAATCCGCACCACGGGCTATGCAAACCTCTGTGCAGCAGCCGGCGGCAGCCTGATCGGATATCATCTGGTCAGTCTGTCGACGCTCGGAAAGCGGATGAAAGGCGATAGCCGCCTGATTGGTGTCGTGGTCGCCGCGTTCTGTCTATTCGCCATGACGATGGGTGCCGACGCGCTCTCGTATATTCCGCGTCTCGTACTCGGTGGGCTGGTGATGTTTGTCGGGCTTGGGTTCCTCAATGACTGGGTGGTGCAGTCTTGGTCTAAGCTGAACCGGGCCGACGTTGCTATCATTCTAACCATCCTGGTCGTCATCGAGACGATTGGATTTCTCGAAGGCGTGGCGTTCGGCATAGCTGCCGCAGCCATTCTTTTCATCGTCAATTACAGCCGTATCGAGGTTGTCCGTTACGCACTGACAGGGAAAGATATTCGGAGCAACATCGAGCGCCCCGCGGATCATCGATCGCATTTGATCGCCGAAGGTGAACAAATCCTATTCCTAAAATTGCATGGGTTCATTTTTTTCGCCACGACGATCGGGTTAACACGCACGATCGCGAACAAACTGGTCGAGAGCGACTCAAGGGTTAAGTTCGTAGTTCTCGATTTTCAGCACGTTACGGGTATCGATACCTCGGCCTTGCACGGTTTCGTAAAGATCAAACAACGGGCGGCCGAAAGCGGCGTTCAATTGGCCCTAACGCATGTTTCCTCCGAGATCGATCGGCAATTCGGCGCCGAGAAATTTCTGGACGGAGATGCTGTCATCGACCGGGTCTTTAACGACGACGACCATGCGTTGGAGTGGTGCGAAAACGCCGTTTTGCGCGAGGCCGGCTACGATCCAGCGTTGGATATCCATCCGCTTGCCGATCAGTTGGCAACGATTTTCGGGGCTCCGGTGGACCGTGAAACATTCGCGCTCTATCTCGATCCCGTCGCGTTCGTGGCGACCGATTATCTGCTCCACGTTCACGATCGCGAGCGGCAGCTGTTCCTGATCGAAAGTGGGGAACTAACCGTTTACCTCGATAGAGGAGATGGCGAGCAGTATCGCTTGAGACGCGTCGGACCCGGATCGTTGTTGGGTACTGCGGGATTCTTCCGCCATGGCGACGCGGATGCGCTGGTTTCGGCACGGGCCGATACGAACGGTCGTGCCTTTGCACTCTCGGCTGGTAAATTCTCCCGGATGACTGCCGAGCATCCGGAGCTCGCATTGGCCTTCCAGACGTTCGTGCTCGGTCAGTTGTCGGATCGGTACGCCAGTAATCTGCGGGTGCTCGAAGTTGTCCTGAGAGCCGAGGTATAAGGCCTCCGAATATGCAAAGGTTCATCGCTTGTCATGCTGTGGAGGGCACCCGTCCGCAGCCTTTGTCGATGGTTCCCACCGGTGTGATGCGGGGTTGATCGATGCCGGACTTGTCCGCTAGACTCGAAAAATCCTTAGTCGAATCAATCGTTATTGGGGGGATACATGCCAAAATACAGACTCGATTATGTTTGGCTGGATGGTTACCAGCCGACTGCAAACATCCGAACCAAGGCTCAGATTGTCGAGCTGGATTCGTTCGACGGGGGCCTCGATGATGTCCCCGTGTGGGGCTTTGACGGCAGTTCCACACGTCAAGCGGAGGGGCATGATTCCGATTGTATATTACAGCCCGCACGGGTGTACGAGAATCCACTTCATGAAGATAGCTATTTCGTCCTGTGCGAGGTTCTAAACCGGGACGGCACACCCAATGAATTCAACTATCGGGCGCTCGTCGACGATGACGAGGGCGCCGAATTTTGGTTCGGATTCGAACAGGAGTACGTGCTGATGTCATCGAACGGGCGCCCGCTGGGTTTCCCCGATGGTGGCTATCCCGAACCGCAGGGCCCGTACTATTGCGCGGTCGGAGCACACAACGTAGAGGGCCGTGAGTTAGTTGACGAACATTTCGAGGTTTGTGTCGCCGCCGGTATCGGCGTGAGTGGTATCAACGCCGAGGTCATGCTTGGGCAGTGGGAATTTCAGTGTTTCGGCAAAGGCGCAAAGCGGGCCGGCGACGATCTCATTATGGCCCGTTTCATGTTGGCTCTTATCTCGGAAAAGTACGGTGTCATTGTGAATATGGATCCGAAACCAATTCGCGGTGATTGGAACGGGTCTGGGCTGCATTCCAATTTTTCCTACGACTATCTGCGCGACGTCGGGGGCAAGGCGTACATCGAAGCGCTTTGCCAGGGGTTCGAGCCATATCATAAAGAACACATCGCCGTTTACGGCGCGGGAAACGAACTTCGTCTAACGGGAGCGCACGAGACCGCGTCGATCGACCGGTTTAGCTTCGGCGCGAGCGACAGGGCTGCCTCGATTCGCATACCGATTTATACGACGTCTCACGATTGGAAGGGGTATCTGGAAGACCGGCGTCCAGCTTCCGACGCGGATCCCTATCAGATCATCCGTCGGATCATGCAGACCGTCAAGATCGCGCATAAGCAGGCACTGGAGAAACTGGCATGACGCAGGGGCTCGAGAGCGGCAAGCGTGCCTTCCTCCCCCCGCGCGGTTCAGCCGCGAGTAGCCGGCCACGTCAACGGCGATGATGGTGGCGAGTCGGCGCTCCGTTGGACTCCAAACTAAGCGGCAAGGAGAATCATTCGACCGACCGCTTAGCGTGC
>VRUB01000172.1 GCA_019456345.1 Nitrospira sp.
TTGTCCGGCAGTGCGAGCGCCTCGCTCGCGAAAGCGCGCATGTCGAGCACATTGGTCAATTGCACCCTGAGCTTGGGGTCCGTGCTGGGGTCTCCGAGCAGAGTGTCGATCGGCTGGCGCTTGGACAGGATCTGCAGCTGGCCGTTAAGGGCCTGCGCGTAGTAGCCGAGCTTCGCACAGCCCGCGGTCGAAGAACCGAGCAGTGCAATCACGATGCATGTCCAGGCAGCCTTACTCATGGCGCAATGGGCCACCAAGCCATTCGAGGTTTTGTGGCCCCGGCATCGAGCCCATTGAGGCAACGCGCCTGGACTAGGCGGTACCGAGCTCGCGAGCTCAACACCTCAAGCTGTTCACTTTTCACGGCTTACGGTTCACGAATCACGAGTATACTTGGCGTGGCCACTATGCCACATTAGGATGTAGCGATGGAGATCTACCTGGTCGGCGGTGCAGTACGAGACAAGCTGCTTGGGCTCGAGGTTAAGGACCGCGATTATGTTGTGGTGGGCGCCACGCCCGAGGAGCTGGTCAAGCGTAACTTCAAGCCCGTGGGTGCGGATTTTCCAGTGTTTCTGCACCCGGAAACCAAGGAGGAGTATGCGTTGGCGCGCACCGAGCGCAAGACCGGGCGCGGCTACAAGGGATTTACCGTCTACGCGGCGCCCGATGTGACGCTCGAAGACGACTTGCGCCGGCGTGACCTCACCATCAACGCCATGGCCGAGGCGCAGGACGGTAGCCTGATCGATCCCTTCGGTGGGGCCGAGGATTTGCGCAACGGCATCTTAGGCCATGTGTCACCTGCCTTTGCCGAGGATCCCGTGCGCATTCTGCGCGTGGCGCGCCTGGCGGCGCGCTATGCCGGCCGCGGTTTCACTGTCGCGCCCGCCACGACCGAGCTCATGCGCGCAATGGTGGATTCGGGCGAGGCCGACCACCTGGTGGCCGAGCGCGTATGGATGGAAACCGCACGTGCCTTGGCGGAGGAACAACCGCGGCGCTTTTTCGAGGTGCTGCGCGAGTGTGATGCGCTCGCACGGTTGTTCCCCGAAATCGACGGGCTGTTCGGTGTGCCGCAACCCGTGAAGTATCACCCCGAAATAGACACTGGCGTGCACACCTTGATGGTACTGGATCAGGCGGCGCGGCTCTGTAGCGATCCGCGTGTGCGCTTCGCGGCACTGATGCACGATGTCGGCAAGGCCAAAACGCCGCAGCAAGAATGGCCGAGCCACGCCGGTCACGAGCAGCGTGGCGTCGACATCATCAACGATTTCTGCAAGCGCTGGCGCGTGCCGAATGACTACCGAGAGCTTGCGGCCGTGGTAGCACGCGAGCACCTTCGATGTCACAAGCTTGCTGAGCTACGCCCGGGGACGATCTTGAAACTGATCGAAGGAATCGATCTCTTTCGCCGGCCCGAGCGTCTACAGTCGTTCTTGCTCGCGTGCGAGGCCGATGCGCGCGGCCGCACCGGTCTCGAGGACAAACCGTATCCGCAGGCGGACATTCTTCGCCGCGCATTCGAGGCGGCGCGGTCGGTCGATACGGCCGCCATCGCCGAGCAGGACAAAGACGCCAAGGGCGAAGTCGTCGGCGAAGAGATCCGTGAGGCCCGCGTAGCGGCGATCAAGAGCGTATTATAAAAGATTCACTGTTTTTTTAATGAAAGGATCGTGGGCAGAATAAGGTTTCCCTCCCTTCACTTTTAACTTGCTGCGCGATAAGAAAGGTGTTCGTTTCCTGTTCATGTCAGAGTTAGAACAAGCCCTAGCGCACCACCAGGCCGGGCGGCTCAAAGAGGCGGAAGACATTTACCGGCAGATCCTCAGCTCACAGCCGAGTCATGCCGATGCGCTGCATCTGCTCGGCGTGGTAGCACTGGAGGCGGGCGATGCTGAGCGTGCGGCCGGGCTCATCGAGAATGCCGTTGCCGTCGAGCCAAATGTCGCAGATTATCATCATAACCTCGGTGAGACCTACAGCACACTGGAGCGCCTTGAGGAGGCTGCCGCGTCCTATCGGCGCGCCATCGAGATTGATCCTCGCCATGCGAAGGCCTGCAATAGTCTCGGCATCGTGCGTCAGGCGCAAGGCCGACTTGCCGATGCCCTCGCCGCGTTTCGAAATGCCGTGGCGATAGATCCGACCGCGCCCGAGGCACAGTGCAACCTGGGCAATACACTCTGCGGGTCTGGGGCGCTGGAGGAAGCAATCGCCGCATACCGCACGGCGCTAGCATTGGTGCCGGGACACCCCGACATCCTGCACAGCCTGGGCAGTGTGCTGGCCCGGCGTGGGCAGCATACCGATGCCGTCGCGCTTTTCGAGGAGGCACTTGCGCGCCGGCCTGAATTTGCCGAAGCGCACAACAGTCTGGCGAACGCCCTCAGGCAACAGGGCGACCTGGTTAGGGCACTGGAGCATCTCAAGCGGGCCGTGGCGCTCAAGCCGGACTTTGCCGAGGCCTACAATAATCTCGGCTTGGTGGTGCAACAGAGCGATCAGCCTGCGCAAGCGATCTCCGCGTACCAACGCGCGCTCGCGCTCGACCCCGGCTATCTCGACGCAATCGGCAATCTGGCGGCGATATACGAGCGCATGAATCAGGCGGAGGATGCGAGAGCAACGATCGCGCAAGGCCTCGCGCAGTACCCCGATGATCATTTGCTTAACCTGCTGGCCGCGAAATGCGAGCGCCGTGAAGGTCGCACCGAAACTGCGATCGCCCGTCTCACCGGCTTCGCCGGCGCTGAAACGGAAAGCAGCGTCGCCGCACAGGTCAATTACGAGCTTGGGAAGTTGCACGATCGTGCTGGAGACAATGTGCGCGCGTTCGGTTACTTCACCGAGGGAAACCAGAGGATGGCCCGCCTTGCGCGTGAGCGCGGCATTGACAGGAGCGTGATGCTTCACGAGGCCGACAGCGTAAGTGCTTTTCTGGCCGCGTGCGATGCGTCCTTCTGGACGCCCGCGGCAGATGCCGAGGTCGAAGCGGCGCCTGTATTCTTCATCGGCTTCCCGCGCTCGGGCACGACGCTACTCGAGCAGATCCTGGACAGCCATCCGAAACTACAGACACTTGATGAACGACCGGCCATGGAGTCACTGGTCGAGGCTATCAGCAAATGGCCGCGCGGGTACCCGCAGGTGCTTACCAATCTGTCGGCCGAGGAGTTGCAGCAGTTGAGAGAGGCCTACTTTCAATTCGTTGACCGCTTTTTGCAACGGAGTGCCGGCACTCTCTTAATCGATAAGTTTCCTCTGAACACGGTACGGGTACCCCTGATCCACCGCATCTTTCCTAATGCTCGGTTTATCTTCGCCGTACGCCATCCCTGTGATGTGTGTCTGAGCTGTTTCATGGAGTGCTTTAATCTCAATGCCAGCATGGTCAACTTCCTCACGCTTGCCGATGCCACCGCCTTCTACGTCAAGGTCATGGGCCTGTGGCAGCAGTGCGTGCAGGCGCTCCCGCTTGTCCATCACATAGTGCGCTACGAGGATCTCGTCGATGACTTCGAAGGGCAGATGCGTCGGCTTCTCGAGTTCCTCGGCGTAGACTGGGATGATGCTGTGCACCGTTACGCCGAGCATGCACAGCAGCGCGACGCGATCAACACGCCAAGTTACCACGAGGTCACGGAGCCGATCTACCGGCGTGCACGTTACCGCTGGCGCCGCTACGCTGACGAGCTGGCGCCTTACATGGAGCGACTCGAGCCTTTTATAAGGTACTTCGGGTATACGGGTTAGGCAGGTACGTATGGCCGATCTTCATAGAAGGTTCGGTGAGGGCCTGATTGAGCTTGCCTCGTCCGAAACGAGCGTGCAGCGATGTCGGCGACAAGACCCGCAAGGCCCGCGTAGCGGCGATAAACAAGGTCTTGTAATTATTTTTTTAACCGTATTGCCTACCGGCGAATATGTACCAACGGGCTTGCTGCGCTCCGCTCTCCGTGCTCTCGCTTGCAAATCCTGGGCTTGCCTTCCTGCGCTACGCTTTCCTGCTGCGCTTGGAAGACCGGGGCAGACCATCCGTGGCCTGCCCGTTCGCCGGACGCTCGACTTTTCCCGGCTCACCCACCCCCGTACGACGGGTTCCTTTCTTTGCATGCCCAAAGAAAGGAACCGAAAGAAAAGGCACCCCGGACTCTGCGCCCCAAAAACCAGGGTTCCCTCGCTCGTCGGTCGGCTCAGAAGGTTCGCCCAAGGCACATCCGTGTGCCTGGGGCGAACGCGGGGGTCCGTGCCCCGCCACTTCGTGCTTGGACTTCGCTCTCCCTCCGCCCTCGGCTTGAGTAAGGGGGTTCCAAATCAAAACAAAACGAGATCGGAAG
>VRUB01000024.1 GCA_019456345.1 Nitrospira sp.
GCTGGTGCTGCCGGGCCAGGGGGTGCTGACCATCCTGATTGGCGTCAGCCTGCTCGACTTCCCCGGCAAGCGCAGGTTGGAGCTGCGGTTCGTGCGCCAGCCCCAGGTACTTAAGGCGATCAACTGGATACGCGCGAAAGCCAAACAACCCGCCCTGATCATTCCGAAACCCTGAGCACGGGTATTCGCGAAGTGGCACGGCCCGCATGAATTTGTAAATTTAGATATTACTCGGAGCAATAAGTGCCTCGCTTTTGAGGCTTGCGGCTGTCAGCGATCGGCAAGCGGTGGAACCCCGCCGAGCGGGCGCGCAAAGTATCTGCCGTTCCCGCCACAGCATTTGCTCTGGAAGAAATGCAGAGAACACACGACTGCATGGATGCAGGACGACTGCAGGGAGGCAGGAGCTAGAGCAACGCAGGGAGCAGTTGCCGAGGTAGAGCAACGCAGGGAGCAGTTGCCGAGGTAGAGCAACGCAGGAGCAGTTGCCGAGGTAGATCGCGTCGGGAACAGCGATCGCGAGGTGCAGAGTATGCAGAGAAAATATCGATTTATTTTTCCTTATGGCTCATCATCTCGCCGTAATCGTGCGAGCTCGAGCGCTGGTCCCCGCCAACATCAGTGCGCTCGCCCTGAGTGCGCCCTGCCGCGTCGTTCCGCAGCCTACGCTGCGCACGCCGATCGGCGGCGCAACTTGGCGCGGGGGGCTAGCCCACATTTCTCACCAGCTATCTACTGCGGCCGCATATCTGCCCGCGTCTACGGCGTTGTGCTCGGTAGTGTGCTCGACGTAGTACACACTACGCCTCCGCGCATTTTCTCTCGCACGCCTTGTAGCCACGGCCATCTCCGCGCCCTCGCGACGATAGCCGGTGAGAAATGCGGGCTAAGAATTACAGGGGATTAGGGGCGCGGATAGGCCTGTGACCTACTTCCAGCACTCGGTGCGAGCGGGCACGACGCGTTCGTCTTTCTTGGACGAGGTTGCATCGGCGAGGCTCTCGCGCTCGCGGCCTTCTTCTTTTTCGAACCACTTGCGCGCCTCATACGCCTGCCGGCGTTTCTCGAACCAGGGTTTCGCCTTCGAGAGCTTGATTTTCTTGCGGCCGTCCTTGAGCTCGAAACCCACCTGCCAGTTTCGCAGTCGTGCATAGAGAATGCCGGCAAACTCGTTGCGAAAAATATCGAGATTGCCGAGAATCTGGAGCTGGTCTCCGGTCATCTCGATGCCCTCGACCTCGATCGCATCACCGTTCATTCTGAGGTCAGCGCGGCCGTTGATGTCCTTGACGGTCAACATGTTCTTGAACCAGCGCACGATGCCTTTTTTCTGCGCCAGGAAAACGACCACCGGGCGCGTGTCACGCAGGCGCATCTCGATACGGGCATCGAGCTGTGCCGGGATCGTAAACGAGCCTTTGCCCTTGGGCAGTTCGAGCTCTGCCCACCATGTAGTGTCGGTGCCGATCTTGGCCGTGCCTATGTATGCGTTTCTGAACTCCACCTTTGTGCCGGACATGTCAAAAGTGCGCGCCTCCATATTCCCGTTCTTCAGGCGCGCATGAACCTTGAGATCGCCCGCCATCGTCATGTTGGAGAATTGCACGATCACTCTGTCAGCGTTTAACACGATCACACCGCTGGCCGACTCGGTCTTCGCGTCGAAATCGAAATGGCTGCGCAGACGACCGCTGCCCTGGTAGATAAAAATGCACGAGTTCGACGGAATATAGGCGTTGTAGACCCCAAAGTGAGGAAGATCCGATTCAGGCAGATCGAGCGCAACCTTGAGGTCAGTGAACGGATCGGTCAAGTCGAGCTCGGTGGAGACTCCCGTTACGGAGAAGCCGGTACCGAAGATGTAGGGCTGGTCGAAATCCGCGTGCGTTTGCTGGAAGTCGTCCAGTGTGACGATTACCTCCGAGAAGGATCCGTTTCCCTTGCGGGCAACACGGCCGCGCACCCTGCCCGCGCCTGTGACGCTGTAATCGAGGAAGTCCGCGCGGATCGCGTTGGCGTCGACAACGAGGCGGCTGCCGGGCGCAAGCACGCCCTTGCGTACACGCAGGTCGGCATCGAGCTTACCGGCGCCGCCGATATCGAGCCATGGCGCCTTGCGGAAGTATGCCTTCAAGAATCGCAGTCCGAAGAACTGCCCGCTCACCCGGACGGAGCCGGACGCCGCACGCAAGCCATCACGCCACGTCTGCTCCTGCAGCACCACGTGGTCGAAGCTCGAGTCGAGCGCTACTTCTAGATTCTGCACGACCTTGCCATCGCCCAGCAGCAGTTCGCCTTTGCTCAGGTTGAAAGATAACTTCGGTAGGGCCAATGCCCCGTCTTTCGACACGACCACACCGGTGTCACCCGCTCCATAGGCAACGTCGACGGCAAGCTTGATGTCTCCCGAGATGGCGACCTCTCGGAACGCTGCGCGGACATTCTTGCCTGCGAGCGCCAGGCTGCCTTCGGTGCTCGACCGACCGCTGGCGGTGGCAAGCTCCGCTTCGAACCGCGCCGCGCCGGCACGGACGCGCAAGCCGGTGTTTTTTGGAATTTGATCGCTGAAATAACGTAGGTCGGGAATGTTTCCGGCGATACGCGCCGAACCGGCCATGGCGCGCAATAGCGCATTTGTGTCTTGCTTGTCGAACGCATTTGGGCCGAATGTCGAAGTGAATTCCAGTGCGATTTCGTTGGCGATGGTTTGCTTGCGATCTTTTATCGCTCCGCCGGCTAGCGTCACTCTGCCCTTCAAGATCTCCAGCCGGCTTGATTTCTCCTCGAACACGACCAGACCCTTGTTGCCGGTTTGTGGCAAACTGACTCTAAGGTCCGTATCGATATTTAACTCGCCGGCAACAGCGAGATCACCGAACCGGGCTGCCACCGATGGGCCTGTTAGCGCAAAGCTACCCGTGGCGTGAGGCTGTCCCGCGGCAGTGGTGAATTGGCCCTGGAGTTGTCCTGCCCCCGCGCCGATGCGCAAGCCCGACTGCTGCGGGATATAGCGGTTCAGATAGCTTAGATCCGGAACCGTGCCCTTTACCCGCACCGATCCGGCGGTGAAGCGCAAGAGCCCGAGCGCTTTTTTTATGTCCAATGTGGAGCGGCCGAACTCGGTCTCAAGCGCGAGCTCGACATTGTGCGCGACCGTGCGCTTGCGCTCACGTATCACGGCCGAGCTCAACTCCAATTCCACGTCGGTTACCTCGAGTGGCAGGTTTTCATTGGGGAACAGCTGCAGCCCCTTGTCGTTCTTGAGCGACCCGTACTCGAGGCCGGCACTGAGCTTCATATCGCCCGCGATCGTGATATTTTCGAACTGCGTCACCACGCCTTGCCCCACGACCTCGAACTCACCCTGTCCCACGCGTGTTTGCGGTGAGCCGCGGAAATGGGTGCGCAAATGCCCGTTGCCGGCGCGCACCGCTATGCCGGTTTTCTTGGGAATAAAATTGTTAAGCACCGTCAGATCGGCGATCTCCACAGCGGGCATGTCGACCACCAGGGTCAGGTCCCTGAACGGATCGCGCAGATCGAGCTCGGCGCTCTCGCCTCCAATCTGCAATCCGCGTCCGCGGATAAGCAGCTCGTCAGTGCCTGGCGGCGAGACCGAAAAATTATCCAGTGTCAGCGCTAACCGGGCGACAGGCTTCTGGTCGTCGACCTCGACCCGGCCCTCGACCCGGCCCTTTCCCTTGGCGTCGAGCGTGTAATCGAATACGTTCGTGGTCATGTCGGCGGTATCAACGATGATTCGCGTGCCGGGTGCGAGCATGCCCTTATCCAGGCGAAAGTCAGCGTCGAGCCGCCCTTTTCCATCGATCCGCAGCCACGGTGCTTGACGGAAGAAGGCCTTCAGGAAGTCGAGGTTGTCGAGCCCGCCGGCGATCCGTACCGAGCCCGAAATGAAACGCAAGACCTCGAGGCCCTTTTGCTTCTTCGGGTGGAAGCGCTCGAGCGTGACCTGCGCGCTAATCTCGACGTTCTTTATGGCAGACTCGGTGCCCACGCGCACGTCCCTTGCCGAGAGCGTTACCGAGGCCGCGGGCACCTCGACCGTGCCCTTGACCACATGGGTCATGCTGCCTTGAGCTTGCCCGTCACCGTCGAAGCGCAGGCGCTCGATCCAGATCTCACGCAGGTCGGTAATAAGTGCGTCGTTGAGCTCGATGGTCCATGGGCGCTTGGGCGTCGTCGGCGGGTAAAGCTCCTCGGGTGGCGGTTTCGGCGGGTTCGATAGTCCCGGGATCGGCGGCGTCAGGTCGGTCTCTTGCCAAGGCTCCGCCTCGGGCGCCAGGCGCTGGCGCATGTAGAATTTGAGCCCGTGTCCGCGCATCGAGTTGGTCCGGAATGTCTTGCGCACGAGCGCCGTCAGCGCGACCCATGTTCTGATCTCGTCGACCCGCGCATACCACTGGAATCTCCGAGTCTGTCCGCGAATCTCCAGGCCCTGCACCGTCACCATGCCGGGCACGATGGTCCAGCCCTGGTCCCAGTGGATCCACAGCTTCTCCGGTTTGCGGTTGATCAGCTCGAATGCAGCGTCGCTATTGAGAAAGATGTTGGCGCCGACGAGATAGAGTGCGGCGAGCGCGAGCAGCGCGAGCGCGGCGCCTTTGAGCCACTTTTTTTGCGGGCTGGTAACCATTGTGCTTCAGCCGATGTGTCAGACGCGTCGCGGCCACCGGCGCAACGCGCCTTTGTTTTCGTTAGCGTGCGAGCAGTGAGAAGAGGATTGTAGCGCAAACACGCCCGCTGTCGGTACTAACGCTATACCCGCAGGCAATCCGGTTGGTGTTAAAGTAGCGGCGCGGGCCGAGAAAAGGCCTTGCTAATTTAACGCCCCTCGGTGCTGTCTGACCCCGAGAACCACAGCAGCTTGAGCAAGCCGCCGCGGGTACAGGTTTCGAGCAAGTGCAACTGTTCAACGGGCGGAACTGCGGGAAACATCGATTGCAGCGCCCGGGCCGCGAACGGCGCCCGCTGTTTGCCGAGCCAATCCACCATGTCCAGGCACGGTGGCGGAATCTCAATGCTCGAGCGCGTACGCACGGTGCCATGCTCGTCCTTGATGGTGATGCGCACCCATTGCAGCTCGCCGCCCCGCGGCCCTTTGGGCTCGTCGTAGTCCACCCCGGTGCCGGGCACCCTTTGAAAGCGGCTATCCTGGTCGATCAGCGTCAGCCGCTGTGTTTCCGGCAGTGTCGGCAGCACCAGGTCGCGCACAGAAATGGCGGCGGCGGCACTCGGGATTTCCTTAATCAAGCGCACAGCCTGCGCCAGCGCCGCGTCGCGCTCGTCGCCGCTGCCCCAGACGCCATAGAGTGGCCTGCGCCATTGCGGGTGCTGTAACAGGACCAAGCGCAGCTGCTGCAGGATGAAATCGGCCGCCGTCGGCGGCCGGATTACCAGCGTGACGGCGAGCGAGTCTCCGCTCGCATAAGTGCGGTGCCACATTCCGCGGCGGAAACAAAGCACGCTTCCTGGCCTCATTTCTACCGCCTCGAACTCGGCCTCACGCCAGTCGGGGAACCCGGCCGTCATCTGGGGGTACAAGTCATCGGCGAACGGCGTCCCGGGGGTGTACTGCGTGGCATAGGGTTCGGCGAGTTCGCGCACGGGGGCTAACTCGAAACGCTTGACACCTTGCAGTTGAATGGAAATGATGTCATAGGCGTCGTAATGTGCTGCCGCGCCGCTCTTGGCAGGAGATGCCCACGCCGTCACGAGTGTTGCACCTGGATTGATTCCCAGGTCCGCCTCCAGTTGGCGCACGAAATCCGCGGCGCCGGGTATATCGGGCGTGATGTCAGCGAAGAAAACAGTAAGACCCATCTTGAACAGATACTCGCTCGATGCCGTGTCGGTAGGCAGCATGTAGCTGCTCTTGGCGCCATTGGTAAAAGCGACCTTGCCCTGGTTCGCGTGCGCAAGCGCATCGAAGCTGCTGAGCTCCTGCGAGCGCAGGAACGCGGGCAGTCGCGCCGGCTCGCCGTGCGAGACAAAATACCTGGACTTGTCAGGCCAGTACTTCGTGTAGAACTCGTCGATGGAGCGCGGTGCGATCAGCGCCTGGAGCGCTGGCTTTTCTAAGGCCGACATTCCCATCTCCTCGGACCAGTGGCGGGCCGCCTCATTTTACGTCACGCGCCAGCGACGCGCGCCGTGCCTGTCGTAGTGTAGAAATAGTTGAGCAGCAATCTCGGAAATACTGCGGGGATAAAATCGCAGAATACACCAGGCCTTCTGTTTTTGGTAGTGCGATTCCGTGGAGCGGCGCATTGTCAAAGCGTCCTCTTGCCCAGGCGAGTGCCGCGTGCGGCCGCCGAGCCTACGCGTGTCTCCGCGCTCGACGGCCTTTTTCGATCCACGGTATTACTCGCCGCTCATTGTGATGTGATCAGGTTGTGACGCTACGCGGGCGAGCCAGGACTGGATTGCGTGATAGCGGGACAAGTCAAAGCCGCCTTCATGGGCCACATGGGTGTACGCATATAGGCCGATGTCGGCGATGCTATAGCGCTCTCCAACCAAATAGTTGTGACTTGCCAGATATTGCTCCATGACATCGAGCGCGGCATAACCCGGCGCACGTTTTTCTTGCAGCACCTTCGTGTACTCCGCCGGTGTCCCCAGGTAGCGCACGATATAGCGGGCGGTGGCGATGTAGGGCTCATGACTGTACTGCTCGAAGAACAGCCACTGCAGCGTGCGCGCATGATCTAACCGGTTGTCGGGCAGCAACTCGCTGCCTTCAGCCAGATAATGCAGGATGGCGTTCGATTCGGATAGATACGTCCCTGGCTTGCTTTCGAGCAGCGGGATCTTGCCGTTGGGGTTCATAGCAAGAAACTCGGGCGTGCGGGTTTCTTTATTAAGTATGTCGATCTCCACCCACTCGAACGACTGCTTGAGCTGCGTCAGCAGCAGCTTGACCTTATAGCAATTGCCGGAGCCATGATCACCGTAGACCTTGAGCATGGTTGTGTTCCCTCAGGGGGTACGGGCAGCTAGGGTTACTCGGGCGAGCCCGGGTTGTTGACGACCTGGTACGACGCACACCAGTAGTACTCGAGCTCGCAGATGCTCAGGCCATGTGAGCACGTGCGCAGAGTAGCGGCAAGCTCCGCCGGGCTAGGGAAATTCTTCAGCACGCGAAAGCTACTGCCGTCCTTCAGCCGGCGCGTCTGGTAGGTGTTGCCCCGCTCATCGCGCTCGGAGATCGGGGTACTGTGGCCATCGACATATCGGTTATCGACCAGTACGACGGTTGCTCCCTCGCCCAGACGCCCGTGCAGCACGCGCAAGAAACCCTGAATCTTTTGATGGGGAACGTGTGACCACCAGAATGCGGCGAGTGCAGCGGTGAACTCGCCGGCCGCCTGCCCGGGGCGGTAGGCATCCATGATTTCGAACCGGACGCGGTCGGGCGGGTAGGATTTGTGCTGCGCGAGCGCGAGTACTTCCTCGCTCACATCGGTCGCGAGCATCGAGCGTGCCACCGGCGCCACCGCCTCGGTCCAGTAGCCGGTGCCACAGGCGATCTCGAGAATGTCATGTCCGTGTAGCAGGCGGCGCAGCAATTCCTTGAGCGTGGCAAGATCCTGCTGGCGCTCCGGCTTGTGGTAAATCTCCTCGTACTCGGCGGCACGGCGCGAGTAGTATTCGTGCAGCACTGACATGATCGATTACACGTATCTCCGTCTCGGGCATGACATCGCGAGATTCTAAGTGGAGCACGAATTTCTTGCCACTGACAGCTCAAATGACCCGCGCGGCCTCTGCATCTTTGTGGTCTCTGCATTTTTTCCAGGGCAGCACGAGATCAAACCCGGTTGCCGCAGCCGACTGTCATGGTCGGTTAGCGGCGAATCCGTGACAAGATGCGCTCGTTACGCTCCACGCGCGCTTGGTCGGTGTCAACGATGGTGCGAACCTGTTTTATCGACTGCAGGTATGTCGTCGGGAAACCGTGATATGTGGCACCGATCAACACAAGCTCGGAGTACCAGCTGAAAGGGCGCAGCGACTCGTCGATATGATCCGCCATCGCGACATAGGCCAAAACCTCGCGCTCATGCCCGAGCGCCATGACGCTAAATGTTCTGATTTCGTAGCCGGCGCCAACACCTTCGTGTTGATCAAGCTCAGATTTCTCGCGTGCATCGATTTCGTACAGCGCCGCGAGCAATTTGTCGTTGGTGTGGGCGGTGAAGTAGGCGTTACATTTACCGGAGCCGTCCCTGCCGCGCTTGTGAAACCGCAACGAGTGCTCCGCAATCGCAGTGACCTGCACGAAGCGCGCCGAGGGCGCACGCTCGCGCAAGCGTAGCGGGTGAAGGTTTGAGCCATAGGCGAGATAGAGCAGTGTCGGGCCCACTTTCCGATTGTAGCCGGTTCGCGCGGGGCGCGGCACAACGGTGCATCCGCTGCGCTGCCCTCAGGCACACCGCTTCGCGGCGATGATCACCTCCGATGCAATACCGAGCTGGGTGACCTCCCGCCGATGCCGGATCTGCCACTGCGCACCGCCCACCAGCTCGCCCAGCGAGATCGGGCGACCGCCCCCGACGAGTGCGGGACGCAAAGCATGGGCCGTGGTCCACACTATCTCCACGATCCGCGCAAATAGGCTCGTGGCGCGTGTCAGGCTGACCACGCCAAGCAGCCCACCGGGAACCAGCACCCGGTGAGCTTCGTCAATCAGAGTATGGATGTCATCCAGCGAAAGCAGGTTTAGCACCTAGGTCGAGAGAAACCGGTCGAATGAGTCGGCCTCCAGATCGAGCGTGATCTCGCCAGCGGTGAGGCGGATCTGGGCGCGCGCCACCATGGTTGCGCTTACATCGACGCCGACATAATGTGCCGTGGATGGCAGCTCGCGTTCGAGCAGCATTTCGGCGAGTCGCCCGGTGCCGCAGCCGAACTCCAATACCGTCTGTGCGCTTTCCAATGACAAGTGCGCTATGAGATCGGCGATGGCGCGGTCTTCATAGAAGCGCTGCCAATCCTGCCGGGAGCCGAAGCGGTCGTAGAACACACATGCCTGTTCGTGAGAAAAAATAGGCATCGCCAATGCCTGCTGAGGGTCGTTTCCGGACATTCACGAATGGCTGCTTTCGGCCAGAAGCGGACATTCGACTTGAACGAAAACGAGGGGTTGAAATCCGTTATTCTCGCTGAGTCATCAACTTGCTGAATCGAACACCGAGAACGTAAAGACACCGACCAAGGTGAAGAAGATATACTCGTCTTTCTGCTCCGGAGTACCATCAGGATTGCGGTAGATCGCCACGCAATAGTCGCCGAATGCCTGCCAAGGATCGCAAAGTAGATCATTCTTTACTCGGGTCTTCGTCGTCCCCTCGCGAAAGTAAGTCACAAAATCCTGACTGACGACCTGCGCGTTCTGATCACGCGTCACTTCGAATTCCCCCTCAGAGCCGTAAGGACTCCGGTCCGCCCCTATCATGGTTTTATTAGCCAGGAGCGCTTTGATCTGATCGCTCCGCAACCGATTCTGCGGCGAGACTGCATAGTAATGGCGCGTCGAATCGATCATCCCCGCCTTGAGCAAGCCCTTGGCCAAGCGCTCTGCGCTTTTTACGTCCTCGAAGGGCCAGTAGAACATGGTCCAATTCAGCGTGGCAAAGATTGTCAATCCCGAGCGGTACTCCTCAAACGCCACCTTAGCTTCTTCCGCTCGACCAAGCTCAGCCAGTGTCGCCGCTTGAATCGCGGCATACCGGGTCCGTTTTGGGTTGTGGGTGCGTGCTCTTTCGATCGAGGAGAGTGCTTCCTCCAGACGCCCCATGGTGTAGTACGCCAAGCCTTTCAGAAAGAGCTTCTCCCCCGGGAAGTTGGGATCGAGCCCGATAGATCTATCAACGAGTCTTATCGCCTCCTCCGCCTCGCCTGCATAGATCAGGTTCTCGATGAGGGCGTCATAGGCGGTGGGGTCGCTGGGGCCGAGCGCCACCGCTTGCCGTGCCTCGCGCATGGCCTCGTCAAAGCGGCGTTGGCGTTGCAGCATGCGCGCGGCCAGCGCACGGGCCTGTGACAAGGGTTTGTCGCCCGCCTTCTGCAGGAATTCCCAGGCCGTAAGGTCGTTCCAGTCGACCAAAGTCCCCACTCCAAGTCCGCCCGTGAGTTGATGGAACTTCGCGTTGAGACTGTTGTTCCAGTAAGTCTGTGCCAGGCCCGCATAGGCACGGCTGTAGTTCGGATCGAGCTCCAAAGCCTGCTTAAAGAACGCAATCGCCTGTACAGCGTCTTCCGGAGTCTTTCTCAGCAGATGTGCCCAACCCTTCAGAAAGGTGTCATAGGCAGCCACGTTGATCTTATCGCGGCCCGTGGCCAGTGCTTGTTCCTGCGGTGTTAGCTGAACCCTGAGCGCTGCCACGATCCTGCGCGTCACTTTGTCCTGCAAGCTGAACACATCGCCAAGGGATCCGTCGTAGCGCTCCGCCCACACATGCCCGCCGGTGTTCCCGTCAATAAGCTGGGCGTTGATGCGCACTTTGTCGCCAACGCGGCGCACGCTTCCCTCCAGCACGTAGCGCACACCGAGCTCCTCGGCCACCTGTGAAATCTTTACCGGTTTGCCCTTGTAGGTGAACACTGAGTTGCGGGCGATCACGAACAAGCCCGAGACCTTGGAGAGATCAGTGATGAGGTCGTCGGTCATACCGTCAGTGAAATACTCTTGCTCCGCATCACCGCTCATGTTGGCGAAGGGCAACACCGCGATCGAAGGTTTGTCGGACAGCGCCAAGGTCATCCGTTGTTTGGATGCCGGCTCGATGGTCGGCGGCCACGGCTTTAGCCACGCGACCCCGCCTGCCATGACCCCAAGCACGACGACCGCCGCGCTCGCTATGACAAGTCGTCGTCTTGATCGTGTGCCCGCCGGTGCCGCGGTCGGTACCGCCTCGTCTTCCAGGCGCACACGGTAGGCGCGCACCGGCTCGGCAATATTCTTGACCCGCTGCTCGCCCAGGGACTGGTAATTAAGCGGCAGTTTGTTGCCAATGGCACTGTGGACTGCCTCGGAGATACAGATACCGCCAGGCTCCGCCAGGTTCTCTAGGCGCGCCGCGACGTTGACGCCATCGCCATAGATCTCATTGCGATCGACGATGACATCGCCGAGATTAATACCGATGCGGAATTGCACTTTACGCTGCTCCGAGAGGTGTTCGCTGCGGGCTCTCAGATCCCGCTGGATGACCACCGCGCAGGTCAGGGCGTTGATGACGCTGGCGAATTCCGCCAACACGGCATCACCGGCGTAGTGCAGCACTTTGCCGTTGTGTCGTTCGATCGAGGTCGTGAGGGTGTCGAGGTAGGCGCTTAAGGCACGATGGGTGCCCTCCTCATCCGCCCCGGTCAGTCGGCTGTAACCGGCGATGTCGGCATAGAGGATAGCGGCGAGCTTGCGTTCCAACGGCTCGGTGCCCATGGCGAAGATTCCTTGGTCCCTCTGCCTGGAGGGCAACCATCGTACTCCTTTTTAGGCACATTCGTCACAGCCAGCCAGGGGCACAATCGGGGTAGAATTAAGCCTAATTCACCGATTCGGGAGAGAGTGAACTGATTTCAGGCAGTCTGGGAATGTCTGCGGAGGATCGTTTCCGGGCATTTACGAACGACCGCTTTCGGCCAGAAGCGGACATCACATCCTCTCTCTATCCGACGGTAAGAAGCTCGAGAATATGGTCATTGGGATCGCGAAAATAGACCCCGCGGCCCCCACCGCGGTGGTTGATGCTCATGTCTTCCAGTGCCCGCGGTCCGCTCCCGTACGGAATCCCGGCCTCCTCAATACGCCCAAAAATCTGATCGAATTCCTCTTCGCTCACTTTAAACGCGTAGTGATGCCACTGGAACTCCGAACTGTTGTTAAAATCCAGGGTTAAGGAGTCATTCACTCGTACCGGTGCAAAGTGACCCACTTCACCGTCGTAGGAAAGGCCAAATATTCGAGCAAAGAACTTTGCCGATTCTATTTTATCGTGTGCTGGCACGATCGTATGGTCTAATTCAATAGTCATGTCGTAGTCTCCTTATTTGCCGAGTCCTCGCTCAGCTAGTTGCTGCCTAGCGACTGAGTTTCAGCTGCGCTTAATAGCAAGTGTGCGTCAACTTAGGGAGCTCCAATCTTGTTGTCGTGCCCACTCATCGAAACGAAGCCATCGTACTTCCGGAAAATCCCGACGGAGCGCCTCGATATCGGCGACATACCGGTCTCGTGCAAACCACTCGTACATGAGCGCCATGTCCTCATTATCGGGACGAAACGTATCCGGTGAAAACGGCTCATAGCGGATGTTTTTGCCCGTCACCTGAGAAAGGGCGGCTGCGCACTGTTCCCCGCTAAGCTCATCGCCAGCAATCTCGTAGCGCTGACCAAAGACCGTTTCCCGTCGCTCGATCAGCACGGCCACAAATTCACCGATGTTGCTCACGGATATTTTCTGCAAAAGCCTGTCGCCAGGTAGAGCGTCGGCCAGTTTCCCCCCGCGCAAAGCCTCTAGCGCGTGCGGATAGAGGTGATTCTCCATAAAGTACACGGGCGCGCTGATCGTGTACGGAATGTTGAGTGTGGCGATGTGCTTCTCCACTTCGTATTTGCTGTCGAAGTGGGGGATCCCGGTTTTTCGATCAGCGCTGCCTACCGAACCGAATACCAAGTGCCCCACGTCGGCTTGGCTGAACGCGCCGGCCAAGGTGAAGCCCTGACGAATCTCAGCGTCTATTCCGCCCTCAAATGGGGTGGTCATCATGTAGACGCTGTCGACACCCGCAGCGGCCTGCACGAGGGCGCCGCGATCTTCGAAATTAGCCACCGCAATCTGTGCGCCTTGGGCCTTGAGACCTACTGCAGCTTTGGAGTCGGGATCTCGCACTAGTGCGCGAACGCGATGGCCTCGCTTCAGCAGCGCTTGCGCCACGGCACCACCCTGCTGGCCGGTCGCTCCGGTCACCAGTGCGAATCGTTTAGCTGACATGGCAGCCCTCCTGCGGTCCTGTTACTTACACCCAACACCCAGCTATCTTGTGCCCAGATATCAATATGAGCAAGTGCTGACCGCGCGCGTCGTAGGAGTCCAGTGCAGACCTTGGAAATGAGCATCAATCAAGGTATTGATCGCTCGCTCGTCGTCGTTCTCGTCAAGAACCGCCGCGTCGCTGCCTCCGCTTTTTTGTCGCACTCCAGCGCCGACCGCACTGCTCGGTCAGGCCTCATTTGAGCCTCTGCTTCATCGCCATGTCTACACGGACTTTCGCGATACATCAGTGGAGGTTTCACCGAGCGGCGCGCTCGGGCTGCCGAAGTTCTACTAGGGCCTTAGATTGCCGGGCTTTTCGCGCTGCAAATCAATCCGATCCGCGGCTCAACCCGGATCGCCTCGCGCGGAGTACATTGATTCGTGGTCGATGAGCTGGGCTGAAGCCTATGCTCATCCCGGTCCTAGCGCGATCTGCCATGCGGTGCGGCCTTTCGAACTTCGGCGGCGTTCGTTCCCTGCTGGCTAACGATAAATGAACGTCTCAATTGCAGTATGTCTCCGCCGGAGAATGGTGTCATAACCGAAAAAGGCCTTGTAATTTGGATAGATAAAGCCTGCCGTAGGATACCGGTGGCGGAGATATACGGCAGGATCGCCGTATATCTCCAATATCGGGCATTTCGCGGCGTAACGGAACTGACCCGCGGCAGCTGACCTACGGGCCTACCGGTCTGGGATGAATAGGGCGACGGAGAAGGAAGAGCCTATAAGAAGAACTTAGTAACCAGATTTGTTTTATACATCCACACTGCCTTGTGCGGAGATGTAGCCGCACTAGCATTCCTGTTGTTGCGACGAGCGCGGAGTACAAACGGTAAGTGCAAGGCATAAATGTCTTTTCCTTATCGGCTAAAGTGCCTGACCGAACTGGGCGCGAATCCGATCAATCTCTCTTCTGGCGAACTGGCCTATCTTCTTCCCCTTATTGATCACTGTTGTCTTTGTTTCGTCTAAGTCACCTATTACAAGAATGTTCTCATCGTTCGTCTTGTTTGCGGGGCCTGTGTAGTTGAAGCTCCCTGCAATCACCAAGTGATCATCAATGACCATGAGTTTGTGGTGGAGCTTTCCTAAAGGCCCAATAGTTCCTGGCCCCTTATTGGTGGCCAAGTGGAGTTTAACCCCACCCTGTTTCAGCGGACGGGTCGCGGCCCAAGTCTGATTAGCCTGGCGTTTATCGAGTACACCTTTTACTTTGATACCTCTGTTGGCGGAAGCAATCATCGTATCATCAATTCCGGAAGATTTTGCGAACGTGAAGACAGCGAAATCAATCCGGTTTTTGGCCTTGAGCATCTGTTTCATAATCTCCATCTCGGGTGCATGATCGGGCGCAAACAAAACCTTTACCCTCAAGCCAGATACCTTCACCTCCCTCGGTTCGTCGTCGGCAGCCACTGATCGTTTCCCAAAACGGCCCTGCATGATCTCATCGAATTCCTTCTTGTAGGCGTTCGCGACCGCTCTGTTCCTGATGATGACGACATGATTAAGGTTTTTGGAAATACCGGTGTCGGTGAAGTTTGTTGACCCTGTCAATACGGCGCTGTTGTCGCGGACGATGAATTTCTGGTGAAAAATAGCCGGATTAAAGTCGGATTTAACGTTGATATTCGTACGCAGGACCGCGTCATGAAGAAATCGGTTCGTCTCGTTTTTTCCACCTGGCTTGAAGGAGTCCGGTACCGCCTTGTCTACCGTAAGGTAATCGCCCTCGATTACGAGTCGAACGACTCGCTTCTTTTGACGAGCTTCAATGATAGCTTCGGCGATCTCCCGCGAGTCGAGTTCCTGGACCGCGATATCAAGCCGTTTCTTGGCCCCTTTAATGAAGTTGATAATCGCCGCTTTCAGGTCGTCTGGGCCACCAACCTCTTGCGGACCTACGTGAAGCTCGATGTCGCCGACTTTGATAGCCATAACTTGCTCCTTTCTGTTTAGCGAAAACCTTGCTTATCAGTCCATTTGAACTGCTTCGCCACTATCTGCGAAATCTGCATCATCCTAGAAGGGGGCGTATCCTGAATCCTGGCTAATGGATTCGGGCGTTGGCCCCCTTCATTTCCTCATACTCCTCCGACCTCCCGGTCACCAAAGCGAGAACAACTGCCATCTCTAATACTCCGCCTACCAACAATTGGGCCATCTCCTCGTCAATGTCGTTAGCCTCTAGCATTGCCTGGTGTTCTTCCAGCGGCAGCTCGCCATACTTAGCTTTGGAGTCGGCAACGTTGAGGGCAAGAAGCCTTGCACACTCGGCCAGGTCAGCCTTCGTACTTTTGGTGATCATCTCATCCAGGCGCTTGTAGTAGTCCTTGAACTCTGCGAGGGTATTCATAAGTGTTGGATCGGCATAGGGTGCGTTGCACCACATCCATTACAGAACACATGAATTTCATACTTAGCCACTATAATGCTCATAGATCTTTTGAAAAGTTTTCGCGTGTAGTACCTAACCGCTGAGCTCACTGGCAACTGAGCGTATGGCACCCTTGTTGCCAATGCAAGAAGCGTGACTGAGGCCAGTTGGCCAGTGCCGCGATTTGTTAGACGTCATTTTATGAAAATCCGTAGTGAAATATGTCGTAATGACGTCGAATCTTGCGGTAAGGAACAACCTCATTGCCATAAGGGACTGCGGAGCGCAGCAGGCCCGTTAATAAATATTCGCCGGTAGGCGATCCTACTATCTATAACCCGCAGTTGGCGCAAACGGCGCCAACGCACTAACATCGTGGGTGGCCGCAAAACGCCCGTTTCGCCGCCGCGTTAAAATAATGAACGCCCATACCTCGCACCATCACAGGCAGCAACAAGCGAGCCGGTATCTGACCGTCGCGCTGGTACTAACACTCGCCTTTGCCGCGATCGAGGCGGTGGCCGGCTGGTGGTCGGGGTCGCTGGCGCTGTTGGGCGACGCCGGGCACATGGTCACCGACGCCTTCGCGCTGGGACTGGCGGCGGTGGCGCTGTGGATCGCCCGGCGGTCGCCGAGCCGGCGCCATTCCTACGGCATGGGCCGCGCGGAGGTGGTGGCGGCATTGGTCAACGGCTTGTTCATGCTGATCGTGGTCATCGGCATTGTGGTCGAGGCGATAGAACGTCTGCGCGCACCGCAACCGGTGATCGGCGGTGCCGTCATGATCGTCGCCACCATCGGCATGGCGATCAACATAATAGTAGCTTTGCTGCTGAGCCGCGGGGAGCAAACGTTAAATATTCGCGGCGCCCTGTTACATGTCATCGGCGACCTGCTTGGCTCGATGGCGGCATTAGTCGCCGGCGCCGTGATCTATTTTACCCGTTGGACGCCGATCGATCCGATCCTATCTATCTTTATCTGCCTGTTGATCTTGTTCGCCAGTGTGCGGCTGATGCGCGATGCCTTGCACGTGATCATGGAAGGTGTGCCGGCGCACCTGGACCTGCACGATGTTGGCCAAACGATGGTCAGTGACGATGCGAGCGTGCAATCGGTGCACGATCTGCATATCTGGAGCCTGTCCTCGGGTGTTGTGGCGTTGTCCGCGCACGTCGTAATCGATGAGATGTCACACTGGGATGATATTCTGCGGGGCTTGCGCCAGCTGTTGCACGAGCGCTTCGGAATCGACCATGTGACCCTGCAACCGGAGACTACAACGCATGTGTTACAGCACTGGCCTTCCGGCACGGGGCCGTCGTCGTAAAACATAGCGGTCACGGCCCCGCGCTCGAACCGCCACAGCGTGCAACCGGGCCCGCGCCTTCACCCCCGGGCGGCGGCGCTCACGCCGGCTCAGCGCAGTTGCTATCATCGCACCATGGATGTCACCGAAATACTCGATAGCCTGAACCCACAGCAGCGCGAGGCCGTCGCCGCGCCGCCCGGACCGCTGCTGGTACTGGCCGGCGCCGGCAGCGGAAAGACGCGCGTGCTGACTCATCGCGTCGCGTGGCTCGTCGGCGTGGAGAGTGCCTCGCCGCAATCCGTGCTGGCGGTGACCTTTACCAACAAAGCGGCGCAAGAGATGCGCGGGCGCATCGAGCGCCTGCTGCGTTGTCCGGTCAACGGCCTGTGGATCGGCACCTTTCACGGCCTGTCGCATCGCCTGTTGCGCGCGCACTCGCGCGAGGCGGATTTGCCCGAGAGCTTTCAGATCCTCGACAGCGAAGATCAGTATCGCTTGATTCGCCGGGTGTTGAAAAATCTGGAGCTCGACGAGGCCTACTGGCAACCTCGGCGGCTGCAATGGTTTATCAACGCGCAAAAGGAAGAAGGACGCCGCGCGCGCGACCTCGGCGATGACAATGACCCGCAGCTGCGCCAGCAGCGGCGCATCTACAAGGCCTACGAGGAGACCTGTCAGCGCGCCGGCCTGGTCGATTTCGCCGAGCTGCTGTTACGCGTGTTCGAGTTGATGCGCGACAGCGAGACCATGCGCAGCCACTACCAGGCCCGGTTCAAGCACGTGCTGGTGGACGAGCTGCAGGACACCAACGCCATGCAGTATGCCTGGCTCAAGCTTTTCGCCGGCGGGCACAACGATCTGTTCGTCGTCGGTGATGACGATCAATCCATTTACGGCTGGCGCGGCGCACGGGTGGAGAACATGCTCCGGTTCGAGCAAGAATTTCCGGGTGCGCAGGTCATTCGCCTGGAACAGAACTATCGCTCCACCGCTACCATCCTGGAGGCCGCCAATGCGGTGATCAGCTACAACGACGGGCGCCTGGGAAAGAATCTTTGGACGCGGGGCCAAAAAGGGGAGTTGTTACGCTTGTACACTGCGTTCAACGAGATCGATGAAGCACGCTTCGTAGTCGACCGCATCCAGGAGTGGATCCAATCCGGACATCGCGGGCAGGAGGTGGCGATACTGTACCGCTCGAATGCCCAGTCGCGCGTGTTCGAAGAGACACTGCTGGATGCTAGGATCCCGTATCGCGTGTATGGTGGCATGAGATTTTTCGAGCGCGCCGAGATTAAGGACGCGCTCGCCTACCTGCGGTTGGTCGCGAGCCGCCACGACGACCCGTCGTTCGAACGAGTGGCGAACGTCCCTACGCGAGGCATCGGTGGCAAGTCGATGGAGGCGTTGCGCCAGCAGGCCAGGGAGCAAGACAGCTCGTTGTGGGATGCGGCGCGGCAGCTGATCGCATCCGGTCGACCACCGGCGCGCAGCGCCAACACGTTGTCGGCGTTCCTGGCATTGATCGAGGCGTTGGCGCAAGACACGAACGGATTCGAACTTGTCGATTTGACTGATTATGTTCTGCAGCACAGCGGGCTGCTTGATCATTACAAGAAGGATAAGGGCGAGCGCGCCGAGGCGCGCTTGGAGAATCTCGGGGAGCTCGTGTCGGCGGCGCGCAACTTCCACTACGACGAGGACAATGGCATGGATGCCTTGTCGGCTTTTCTAGCCCATGCCGCATTGGAAGCGGGCGACGGCCAGGCGCGGGCATGGGAAGACTGTGTCCAGCTCATGAGCCTGCATGCGGCCAAGGGGCTGGAGTTTCCGCTGGTATTTCTCACCGGGCTGGAGGAAGGCCTATTTCCGCATCAGCGCTCGCTCGAGGAGCCGGGCCGCCTCGAAGAGGAACGGCGGCTGTGCTATGTCGGCATGACCCGGGCCATGCAACAGCTGTATCTGACCTATGCCGAATCACGCCGTCTGCACGGCTCCGAGCACTACGCCAACCCCTCGCGCTTCCTCGGCGAGATCCCGGCCGAGCTGACCGATGAGCTGCGCGCGCAGCCGCAGTTGGCACGCCCTTGGGGGCGGGGCGCGCGCACCAATGCCGAGGGCGCCGGCGCGTCGCCGGCCGTGCGCCTGGGACAACGCGTGCGCCACGAGAAGTTCGGCGAGGGTGTTGTGACCAGCTGTGAGGGACGCGGCGAGCACGCCCGCGTGCAGGTCAACTTCCAGGGCGCAGGGAGCAAGTGGCTGGTGCTCGCCTACGCCAAGCTGCAACAGCTATAAGGGCCGGCCCCGGCACTGATGGCGGGCCGCGGTGCCACGCGGGCCGGTTTGGCTCGCAAATGCCCCGGCGGGGCTCTATATTTGAGTTAACAGGATGCTTTACAAAGGCCTTTCAGGGTTTTTTTTTGGCCAGCAAAGCAAGAAACGGGATTTTTGCTTTGCTACGTCTTTCAAACACTTGCGTGATTGAAAGACCTACGGCGCATCCTTGCACCGCTCAGCAGCCTGCTGAGCACCGAAAAGACAGCCGTATGGGGGCCAGGCAGGTGGGTACTTACCGTCACATCAACATCGCGGTGCCATCGCGCGACACCACCTACGAAGGCATACCACCGATGAGATTCGCGTAGTGAAAACGAATGCTGGGGTGATCTCTGCCGCCTGGGCGATGTTTGCCATCGTCGCGATTACCTTTTGCGCTGAGCTCCTGACGACGGTGGCGCTGCTGTACTTCGGCTACGTCTCTGACTCCATTGGCATCATCCTGACGGACGCAGCCATGCTCGCGATCTTGATCGCCCCACCCATCTACTGGCTGGTGGCAACGCCGTTACGACGCGAGAACGAGAAACGCCTGCACGCCGAGAGCCGGGCGGCAGAGCTGGGTCAGCTGGCGATCACCGACTCCCTGACCCGGACCCGCAACCGCAGGGGAATTACCATCGGCGTGCTCGAGGCGATGGCGCACGCCGAGCGCTACCAGCACCCGTTGTCGGTCGCGATGGTCGACGTCGATCATTTCAAAGAGGTCAACGACAAGTACGGGCACAAGGCGGGCGACCGGGTGCTGGAGGGCGTGGCCTCGATCCTGGTCGAGACATTGCGCATGCCCGACAAGGTCGGTCGCTACGGCGGGGAGGAGTTCCTGCTGGTATTGACGGAGACTGGGCTGGAACAGACCACCAGGATCGTCGAGCGCATCCGCGCGGAGGTGGGTGCCGCGGAGTTCGACATCGGCAATGACAAGATCAAGCTGACGATTAGTATCGGCGCTACCCCCTTTGTCAAAGGCGAAGACCTGGAGCGGCTTTTATCACGCGCCGATCGCGCCTTATACGAAGCCAAGCGCTCCGGGCGTAACCTCGTGGTGACTACCGAAGGCGAGTAGCAGCGATCACGACGGCATCTGAGCTGATTCCCGTCGTTACCCCGCATCCAGCATCGATTCAAGCACGGCGCTCCACGCCAACCCCAGGTTGGTGCGGTTGTAACCGCCGCCGCCCATGGCGATGATGCGGCCATCACAGAACTCATCGGCAATGGCGCACAAGCGCTTCGCCGCATAGGCATGTGCCTGCGGCGTGAATTGCATATGGGTTATGGGGTCGCCCTTGATACTGTCGGCGCCCGCCTGCAACAAAATGACCTCGGGCTTGCCGGCGCGCACGAACTCCTCCAGCTGCGGCCACACCTGGTGAAACGACTCGTCATCCGCGCCGGGCAACATGGGAATGTTGAGCTTGGTTCCCTTGGCCTTACCCTTACCGGTCTCGTGCGCGAAGCCCGTACCTGGGTAAAGATAGCGCCCGTCTTCGTGGATGTCGGCGAAGATGAGATCGGCGTCAGCTTCGAAGGCATAGAACACGCCATCGCCGTGGTGGGCATCGATGTCGATGTAGGCAACACGCTTGATCGCGTACTCCTGGCGCAGTGTCTCGATCAACACACCGGGATCATTAAACACGCAGAAGCCCGCAGCCGAGTCCTTGCGCGCATGATGCAACCCGGCGATCGGGACAAAGATCCGCGGATGCTCGCCGGAGATGCTGTGAACCAGACTGTCCAGCCCCGAGCCGACTACACAAGACGCCGCTTCAAACATACCCTTGACCGCGGGCGTGTCGCCGCAGTCTAGGTACCCCGTGCCCGAGCGCGAGAGCGTCTTCACCCGCTCTACGTAGGCGGGCGAGTGGAACCGCAGCAGTTCGCGCTCGCTGCACGTGGCTGGTTCGGCGATGTGCACGCGTTTATCAAGCCCTTGTCTAACCGCTTCGTGCCAGAAGGCGTCGAGCCGGTCGTGACCGAAAGGGTGGCCATCGCCGAATCCGTAACGGGCGAGGCCCTCGCCAATGTATACCTGCAGCGTCATGGAAATGCATTATAAGGGCAGTCAGAGACGTTGCGACAGTGAGGGGAGATCCGCTCGACAAGAACAGCACGCGCGCCGGGAGTTTTGCCCGGTTTTCAGTCCTCGTGTAGTGCCGACCGGCTTGGATCTTGCGGCCACGTATCACGCAGAGTGCGCTCGTTGGCGGCGAGGTTGGCCAGTATCCGCTTGAATTCACCGGGGTCTTTCGTGCGAGCTATTTCCCCTGCCGACGGGAAATGCAGATCGTACAGGCGCGACAACCAGAAGCGTAATGCCGCCGCGCGCAGCATCGCCGGCCAGGCCGCGCGCTCGCCGGGCGTAAGCGGGCGCTGTGCGTGATAGGCCTGTAACAGGCTGGCCGTGCGCCGAGCATCCAGCTCGGCGTTTGCGCCGATGCACCAATCATTGACCGTTACCGCCACATCGAACAGCAATGCATCGGTGCAGGCGTAATAGAAGTCTATCAACCCGCTGACGGAGCTACCCCGAAACAACACATTGTCGCGGAAAAGATCCGCGTGAATGATACCGTCCGGCAGACCGCTTGTTTGATGGCGCGACTGAAACCGCAGCTCGGCATGCAGCAGTGCGGCGTCCGGTTTGTCGATGCGGTTGGCGAGGGCTGCGGCCGCCGCTTCACACCATTGGGACCCGCGGTCGTTCACCCGCGATCGCGGGAACTGCTGGCCGGCGAAATGGAGCTGCGCCAGCACGTGGCCAACGGCGGCGCAGTGCGCCGCCGTTGGCGCTTCAACCGTGTTACCGCGCAGCCGCTGTGCCAGCGCGGCGGGTTTGTCATGCAGCCGCCCAAGATAGTGGCCGCGGTTGTCTCGCACCGGGTGGGGGCAGGGGATGCCGCGCTCGGCCAGAAACGCCGTGAGCTCAAGAAAAAACGGGATCTCCGGCGCTGTCAGTTGCTCGAACAGGGTGAGGACATACTCGCCCTGCTCGGTGGTGACGTAATAGTTGGTGTTAGTAATGCCTGACGGGATGCCGGCGAAATCGAGCAAGTGCCCGAGCCGGTAGTGAGCAAGAAACCGCTGGAGCGCGGCTTGGTCGATGGGGGTGAAAACCGCCATAAGCCGCGGTCAGAATCGCTTGATCACCCACAGCGGGGGCGTGATCGCTTGTTCCAGACCGCTGCGGCTGAACTTGCCGCTGCCTTCGGGATCGATCAGGTAATACGGCGGGCCTTGAGCGGGAATGACCTTGATCATGTAAAGCCGGCCAGCGATGCGGTACTCCACAAAAGTAACATCTTCCCCCGGGACAATGATGATCTCCGGCTCCAGCTCCGCATCGGTTGGCTCCAGGCCATCAGGCAACGGCTCGAGCGGGGGTGGCGGAAGCGGCTGCGTGGCATCGGCAGGGCGGTCCTTAGCTACTGGCGTACCGGCGTGTGCCGCCGTCAGCACGCCCAGCAGCAACAGCAGTGTCACGACTCGCATGCTGTCAATAACCTATAGATTGAGCTTGATTTCCTCTTCCTCCTCGGAGGGTTCAAACCCGCTTCGTTCATAGAAACGGAAGATGGCGTCCAGAACCTCCTGTGGCTCGTCCACCACCTTGAACAGCTCCAGGTCCTCCGGGCTGATCATCCCTTGCGCGATCAGGGTCTGCTTGAACCAATCGACCAGCCCCACCCAGAAGGGCTTGTGTACCAGGATAATCGGCATGCGCACGCTCTTGCCCGTTTGAATCAGCGTTAACGCCTCGACCAGCTCATCGAGCGTGCCGAATCCACCGGGCATTACCACGTAGGCCTTGGCGTATTTGACGAACATCACCTTGCGCGCAAAGAAATGCTGGAAACTCAGGGTGATGTCCTGAAACTCGTTGGCAATCTGCTCGTGCGGGAGGTGAATGTTCAGCCCCACGCTTGGCGATTTGCCGGCAAACGCACCCCGGTTGGCGGCTTCCATCAGGCCCGGTCCGCCGCCGCTGATAACGGTGAATCCCGAATCGGAGAGCATGCGGGCAATCTGCTCCGTCAGGGCATAATAAGGATGCCCCGGCATCATGCGCGAGGAGCCAAACATGCTGACCGAGGGTTGAATCTGTGAGAGCCGTTCGAATCCTGCGACAAATTCCGCCATGATCTGGAAGATTTTCCAGGACTCGCGCGACATAATACGCGAAGGCGTAACAGCCTCGAGCAGCCTGGGCGTGGAATAATTTTCCATTTTCATAACCATCCGTAGGAAAAACGATACGACCGCCGGATCTTTGTCTATGAACCAGCAAGGCAACGCCAAAAACAAGCGACTGATCCTGGTCGATGGCTCATCCTATCTATATCGCGCGTTCCACGCCATGCCCCAGTTCACCAACTCGCGCGGCGAGCCCACCGGGGCCGCTTACGGCATCGTCAATATGCTGCGCAAGCTGCTCGCTGAGTACGATCCCGCCCACATCGCCGTCGTGTTCGATGCCAAGGGCGAAACCTTTCGCGACGCGATCTACGCCGATTATAAGGCGAATCGACCGCCGATGCCCGAGGAGCTGAGCGCCCAGATAGAACCGATCCACGCCATTGTGCGCGCAACCGGGTTACCGCTGCTGATGATCGAGGGCGTGGAGGCCGATGACGTCATTGCCACACTGGCCGTGCGCGCAGCCAAGGACGGCATGGATACGCTGATCTGCACCGGCGACAAGGATATGGCGCAGGTGGTAGACGACCGCATCAACCTGATCGATACCATGTCCGACACTTATTATGACCGGCAAGCCGTCGTAGAAAAGTTTGGAGTGCCGCCCGAGCGCATCAACGACTACCTGGCGCTCATCGGCGACACCGTAGATAACATCCCCGGCGTTCCCAAGGTGGGGCCGAAGACAGCGGCGAAGTGGTTGCAGCAGTACGGCTCGCTCGACGAAATCATAGTGCACGCCGACGAAATAGGCGGCAAAGTCGGTGAGAATTTGCGCGCGAGCTTGAAGCAACTGTCGCTCGCGCGCGAGCTCACGACCATCAAGCGCGACGTGCCCCTGGATAAAGCCCCGAAGGAGCTCAAGCGCGAGCAACCCGATGAAACCCGGTTACGCGAACTTTACACGCGAATGGAGTTCAGCACCTTGCTAGCCGAGCTGGGTGGTGCGAATCGTACGCACGCCGAAGCCGGCAGCACCACCGAGGCCCGCTACGAGACCATACTCGACACCGCTGCATTGGACGCGTGGTTGGCGCGTCTGCGTGCGGCGGGATTGTTTGCCATTGATACCGAGACCACCAGTCTCGATGCCATGCGCGCCGATCTCGTCGGTGTTTCGTTCAGCGACGAGGCCGGGACCGCGGCATATGTTCCCGTGGGACACAATTATCCCGGGGCGCCCACGCAACTGGATCGGGACTATGTGCTGGACAGGCTCAAGCCGCTGCTGGAAGACCCGCAACGTGCGAAGGTCGGACAGAACATCAAGTACGACATGATGGTGTTGGCGCGCTACGATATCGAGCTCACCGGTATAGGCTTTGACACCATGCTCGAGTCCTACGTGCTCAACAGCACCGGCTCACGCCACGACATGGACAGTCTCGCCTTAAAGTATCTCGGCTACAAGACGCGCAAGTACGAGGACGTCGCCGGCAAAGGAAAGGGTCAGATCAACTTCAGCGAAGTCCCGATCGAGCAGGCGGCGCCTTATGCCGCCGAGGATGCCGATATCACGCTGTGTTTGCATGATGTGCTATGGCCGCGATTGCGAGAGGCTCCGAAGCTGGAAAAGCTGTTCCAAGATATCGAGATGCCACTGGTTCCGGTACTCGCGGGAATGCAACGGACGGGAGTAAGAATCGATGCGGACATGCTGCGCCATCAGAGCGATGAGCTTGCTCGACGATTGTTAGAGCTGGAGCGCGACGCGCATGAAGTTGCGGGCCAGCCGTTTAATCTCGAATCGCCCAAGCAGATTCAGGAGATCCTGTTCGACAAGCTGGGCCTGCCCGTGCTCAAGAAGACCCCCAAGGGAGCGCCGTCCACCGCCGAGGACGTGTTACAGGAGCTCGCCCTGGATTATCCGTTGCCGAATATCATTCTCGAGTATCGTGGCCTGAGCAAGCTCAAATCTACTTACACCGACAAGCTGCCGGAGATGATCAACGCCGAGACCGGACGGGTGCACACCTCCTATCATCAGGCGGTCGCAGCAACCGGACGTTTGTCATCGAGCAATCCCAACTTGCAGAATATACCCGTGCGTACCACAGAGGGCCGGCGCATTCGTCAGGCCTTTATTCCTGCTGACGGCTGCAAGATGGTGTCGGCCGATTACTCGCAGATCGAGCTGCGCATCATGGCCCACCTTTCCGGTGATGCGGGTTTGCAGCAGGCGTTCGCCCAGGGCCTGGACGTGCACCGCGCTACCGCGGCCGAGGTGTTCAATGTGCCTCTGGATCAGGTCACGAGCGATATGCGGCGCAACGCCAAGGCGATCAATTTCGGTTTAATCTATGGAATGTCTGCGTTCGGGCTGGCGCGTCAATTGAAGATCGACCGCAGTACCGCGCAACAATACGTCGATCTGTACTTCACGCGTTATCCCGGCGTCAAGGACTTCATGGATCGAACGCGTATCCAGGCGCGTGAGCAGGGCTACGTCGAGACCGTGTTCGGTCGGCGCCTGTACGCGCAGGACATCAATGCCAGCAATCACGCGCGCCGCCAGTACGCCGAGCGCGCGGCCATCAATGCGCCCATGCAGGGGACCGCCGCCGACCTCATCAAGCTCGCCATGCTCGCGGTGGCGCAGTGGATCAGGAGCTCAGGTGTGGACGTCAGGATGATCATGCAGGTGCACGATGAGCTCGTGTTCGAGGTCGCGCAATCCGAGATGGCGCAGGCCTCGGATCGTATCCGCCGCTGCATGAGCGAGGTGTCGACGCTTTCGGTACCGCTGGTGGTTGACATCGGTGTCGGTGACAATTGGGACGAGGCGCATTGAGCTTTTTGTTTCGCCGCGCAGTGCGAATGGGAGGACGCTGTGAGTTGGGTCGCCTAACGGGCGATATATCTTAGCCGGGTCTCGTCCCGGCAGACGAGGAACTTTAAGGTTTTGGCCAAAGTTCCCAAAGCCATCTGCCCCTGACTCTGCGCCCCGCACTCTGAACGTCAGGTGTGGGGTTCCCTCGCGACGAGCTTGACTCAGGGGGTCCGCCGAAGGGCCTTTCTTCGCTCCCGCTTTCCCTGCTTCGCTCGAAAGACCGGTGCGCACCGTCCGTGGTGCGCCCGCTCGCCGGGGCGGGGATTCACTGGATCCCCGCCTATTATCCGGCTCGCCCCTGTGCCTGGCGCGAACGCGGGCTTGCTGCGCTTCGCTCTCCGTGCTCTCGCTTGCAAGTCCGGGGCTCGCCGTCCGTGGCAAGCCCGTTCAGCGGGACAAAGGTCCACTGGACCTTTGTCTTGATCCGCTTCACCCGTGCCCCGCCACTTCGTGCTTGCACTTCGCTCTCCCTCCTCATTCGGCTTGAGTAAGGGGGTTCAAAAGCAATGCTAC
>VRUB01000173.1 GCA_019456345.1 Nitrospira sp.
AGCAGCTCGCCAACTGTCCGCCCGACCACCTTGCCCGCGCTCACCTCAAACAGCATCTCGCCGGCCGGATTCATGAATACGAGCCGCAAGCGGCGATCGAATATCAACACCGCAGTGGCCAGATTGTCCAGAATGCACTCGGCGGCCAGTGTGAGCATCGGTGTTGCAACCATTTCGGCCTGTAGCCCCCGGGCTGACGGCCCGGGCATGAGTTTTTGCGCCAATCCCTAGCCGATTCTACCAGCGCGCAGTATGCACCAAAATAGTGCGAAACGCATCGAGACAAAAACGCCCCCGAACGCGGGGGCGCTGTTCAGTTGGCAAGGCTAACGTCCCGTTAAAGGCTGTAGTACATGTCAAACTCTACCGGATGGGTGGCCATGCGGATGCGCGTGACTTCTTCCATCTTCAGCGCGATATAGGCGTCGATGGTGTCGTCGCTGAACACACCGCCGGCCTTGAGGAAGTCGCGGTCGTTGTCGAGTGCCTCCAGCGCGACGTCGAGCGATGGGGACACGGTGGGGATTTTTTTCTCCTCCTCGGGCGGCAGGTCATACATGTCCTTATCGAGCGGACCTCCGGGGCTGAGCTTGTTCAGGATGCCGTCGATGCCCGCCATCATCTGGGCGGCAAAGCTGAAGTAGGGGTTGCCGGCCGAGTCCGGGAAGCGCACTTCGAGCCGACGCGCTTTCGGGCTGGGCACATGCGGAATGCGCACTGCGGCGGAGCGGTTACGGGCCGAGTAGGCCAGCAATACGGGTGCCTCGAACCCCGGCACCAGGCGCTTGTAGCTGTTGGTGGTGGCGTTGGTCAACGCGTTCAACGCACGCGCGTGCTTGAAGATGCCACCTATGTAATATAGCGCGATCTCGCTCAGCCCGCCGTATTCCTCTCCTACCAGCACGTTCTCGCCGTCCTTGAACAGCGACTGGTGCACGTGCATGCCGTTGCCGTTGTCGCCGACCAGCGGCTTGGGCATGAAGGTGGCGGTCTTGCCGTAAGAGTGGGCGACATTATGCACGCAGTACTTGAGAATCTGCAGCTCATCGGCTTTGCGTACCAGGCCGGCGAAGCGCGTGCCGATCTCGTTTTGGCCCGCGGTTGCAACCTCGTGGTGGTGCATCTCGACCGTGATCCCCATCTCCGTCATGGCCAGGGCCATGGCCGAGCGGATGTCCTGCAGGCTGTCCACCGGGGGCACCGGAAAGTAGCCACCCTTGACCCCGGGCCGGTGACCGAGGTTGCCGCCTTCATAGGCCTTTTCCGAGTTCCACTCGGCCTCTTCGGAGTCCACTTTGACGAAGCTTCCGCTTATGTCGGCGCCCCAGCGCACATCGTCGAACACGAAGAACTCGGGCTCCGGCCCGAAGTAGGCGGTGTCGGCGATTCCGGTGCTCTGTAGATACGCCTCTGCGCGTTTGGCGATGGTTCGCGGGTCGCGATCGTAACCCTGCATGGTGACCGGCTCGATGATGTCACACCGCAGCACCAGTGTGGGCTCTTCCATGAAGGGATCCATAACTGCACTCTCTGCGTCCGGCATGAGGGTCATGTCGGAGTCGTTGATACCCTTCCAGCCGGCGATGCTCGATCCGTCGAACATCTTCCCGTCTTCGAATGTGTCTTCGTCGACCATCGCTCCCGGTACCGAGATGTGTTGCTCCTTGCCCTTGGTATCGGTAAAGCGCAGGTCGACAAACTTGACCTTGTTTTGCTTCATTAACTTCAAAACGTCAGCGACAGACATTTCCAATCCTCCTGCAATACGTGTGCGGTGCTGCGGAGACGCAGCACGATGTACAGCCTAACGCATGGCACGAAGCGTGCCATCACCTAATCGATACTAACCCATTGATTTATATGAAAACGGAGCCCATCCAGAGCGCCGCAGTACGCGTTTATGGTGCACCCGCCGGACATTATGCACAAGAATGATGCGTCAGTGGAAGCGCAGCTCTACATTGGAAATCTGTGGGTCGGTGTGCACCGCTTCATTGAAGCGCCGCCTGAGATCCTCGGCGCTGCGGATGTCGCTGAGCACATCGAGTGGCAACAGCAGCTCCAGCTTGATCCTGCCGTCCACGTAGTGCAGCGACACCTTTTCGATGTGGCGTGCCGCCTCGATCTCACGGAAATACCGGTCCAGGCGCTGCTCCACCGCGTGACGCAAAGGCAATGTGCCCGTTAGAGTCGCGGTCTCGTCGTCCTCTGGATCGATGTGGACCATGACATCGCTGACCTCTTCGATCTGATCGATCAACCGGCTGCGTACAGTCTCGCTGATCTGGTGTCCTTCGGACACGCTCAGTGTGGGGTCGACCTGGATATGGACGTCTACCAAGGCATCGCCGCCCATACGTCGACTGCGCAGCATGTGCAACGCCTGTACGCCATCGATACGCGCGATGGTCTGGCGGATGGCGTCCAGGCGGTCGCTATCGAGCGCCGTATCGATCAGCTCACGCACGCCTTGCCAGCCCAGGCCCCAACCGATTTTCGCGATCATCACTGCCACGCCAATGGCGGCGATGGCATCCAGGTAGGGCAGCCCGGCCATCGTTCCAGCGATACCCACTACGACGATGCCCGAGGAGATCGCATCGGTCCTGCTGTGCCAAGCGTTGGCACGCAATAGCGACGAACGGTACTTCCTGGCGACGTGCATGGTGTAGTGGTAGATCGCCTCCTTGGCCACAATCGAGAGCGCTGCGATCACCAGTGCCCATACACCAGGCTGCAGCAGCAGCTCCGGATGGAACAAGCGACGTGCGGCGTCAACGGAGATGCCAATCGCCGTGGCGATCAGGACCACAGCAAGGCCGACGGTGGCCATGGTTTCGATGCGCCTGTGGCCGTAGGGATGCTCTTCGTCCGCACCACGACCGCCATGCTTGGCGGCATAAAGCACCAGGCCGTCGGTGGCAAGATCGGAGAGTGAATGCACGCCGTCGGCGATCAGCGCCTGCGAGTGGGCCACTACACCAAAGGTGATCTTGGCAGCACCGAGCGCGAGATTGACGGCGGCGCCCACGATTGTGACGCGGTAAGTTGCGCGGTAGCGTGCATCGAGTGCGGGCCCGGTGTCGCGGCTGGCTGAGAATGCGCGCGGTTGATTGCTATGCACCTGTTCCAACTTCGACGGTAATGACAATATCGCGGTCCTCGGTACGCATAGCGACGACCTTGTGACCGTTGATCCGGCACCAGGCGGGGATATCGTTGGTTGCACCCGGGTCGGTGCAAAGGATGTCGAGCACATCTCCGGGCGCGAGGGTGGCGACCCGCTCCTGGGCACGAATGACCGGGAGCGGGCACAGCATGTTGCGTGCGTCGAGCTCGAAGCGGTTCATAGGTACCAGTGTTCGGGAATCTCCTCGGGGGCCATAGGCTTCACCTTGTACACCTGCTCGGCACCATGCATCTCGCACACCGTGACGCTGACGTCATCGGTGTCGCGACCCTGGCTGACGCGCGCGGTGAGCCGTGCCGCAAGCTGTAAGTCTTCGCCATGCGCGTCGCCAGTGACAAGCACCAACGGGCCTTTGTGACTTGTCGGGAACAAGTGGACAAACCGCTGTCGGTAGCCATTAAGGAAATTGCACTCACCCTCGTCGCGGGCGACGATCAGCTTGAAGTAGGGCCGCGGGCGCAGATGACGCCCGACCTTGAGCAACATAATGTCGCCGAGATCGTAGCGGCGTTCACCGCGTGTCTTCCACAGGTCGGCAAGCTTGTGCGAGTACTGCCTGTCTGTCAGGAAGCAACAGCCACCAGCCGGTTGCGCATACTCGGAGAAGCCGAAGCGCGCAGCCAGCGTGATCTGCGCTTTGCGACTGCGGCCGCCGATACCAAGCAGTTGTTCACGATCAACCCAGCCTTCGCGTTCGGGTAGCGTGAGTGGTAACAGCTTCGCACACAGGGGGCGCAGTAATCGATCGTGTACGCCCGACTCGCGAGCGACTATGGGCATGGTGTCACGCCGTTGCGACTTGAGGCGCTGCCCAATCACTTCGCCGGTAATGACAAAGTCAAAGGCGTGCTGCTCCATCCATTGTCGCGCCTTTCCAACCATGAACGACTTGCAATCGAGACAAGGATTGAGATTAGTGCCATAACCGTGCTTGGGGTTGATGACGACATCTTTATACTCCTCGATAACGTCGATGATGTGTAGCTTGATACCGAGTTGCTCGGCCACCCAAAGCGCGTTGTTAC
>VRUB01000025.1 GCA_019456345.1 Nitrospira sp.
AGGGATGGACGACTCCAGGGACGGAGGAGGTAGGACCGCGTCGGGAACAGCGGTCGAGGACGACTGCAGGGATGCAGCAGCTACGACCCCAGGGATGGGGGAGGTAGACCGCGTCGGGAAGCGGCGGTCGAGAGTAACGCCTGGAGCAGTTACCGAGTTACCGCGAAAACAAAGCGTTAAGCAAGCTGAAGGCCTGCGCTGCGATGATGCGAGGCGTTGCGCCACACACCCTTCGCCGCTATGAACAAAATCTCAAAGAAATTTAATGCTCTCTGTGGTCGCAGTGTGCGCTGTGGTGGAAAATTCAGGCTAGCCAGGTGCAATAACGGTTCTTCAGCAGCGCGCCATGGAAAATCTTCTCCAGGATTTCTGGGTTCGTGATCCCCCAATATTCACAGACCGGGGCGCCACCTCTCCACTCGGGCAACATAGAAATCCTGAGGCGGGGCATCGAGGCTTCTGCTGCGTCTCGGAATTGACGGATTCACCGGAGTGCAGTGTCCAGCGGCTGCGCTTAGCCAGTGGGCGGGTAGATTAATGATACTTGCGCATGTCCTCGGGCAGAAATGGTCCCATCTCCCTGAGCGCCTGCGGTGAATACATGAAAGACGGCTTATCGGTTTCCACGATCGCAAGCAGTCCCCGCCTGTACCTGGGTTTCTTCGCGCTGAATCCCTCCAGCAGACGTGGCTCGAACACTTGTTTCAATACAGAAACGGCCACGATGTGCTTGAGTCGCAGCCGCTTCCAGAACGGTGGCCGTCTGCCAGAGGCCGAGAAACCGCGTATCTGATAGCAGTCAACTACGAACTCACCTGCATCGTTGGTATAGGCTACATGAGGTTCTATTACGCGCACGCCTTGCTGGCCCCGGTAGCGCACGGCGAGACAGCGCCGATCTTCGATCGCTTTTTTCAGAGTTTTCAGTACATTTGATTCCATAATCATTGAGAGAAAATCACAAATCCCGCAAAAAATCAAATCAAGCGGACCGAAGGTCATTTCAGCAGTGTGGGCCGCACGACAAGGTCAATCAGCAGTGTTCTACATCGAGTTTCCTTGTATAACGCTTATCCAGCATCCGGGCTGACACCGCGCTCGGCCGCACCCGCGATGCCCTGCCTAGCGATAACGCCCATGCTGGTGGCACGCATTACTCATAGCAGGATCAGCGTAGCCAATCCCAGAAACGAAAAAAAACCGACTACGTCTGTAACGGTAGTCAGTGCGACACCACTGGCGAGCGCCGGATCAATGCCGAGACGGCGAACACCAACGGGAATCAACACACCGGCCAGTGCCGCGCAAACCAGATTGACGACCATGGCCAACGCTATGACCACACCAAGACCGAGATTGTGAAACCACATAATCGCAACCACGGCAACGATGAAGGCCCACAGCATGCTGTTCAAAGCGCCCACCATGAACTCCTTGATCAGCAACGGCCGTGCATTGGCGTCGGTAATCGTCCCAAGCGCGAGACCGCGCACGACAAGCGTGACCGTCTGCGTGCCAGCATTTCCGCCCATGCTTGCAACAATGGGCATCAGAACAGCAAGTGCGACCACCTTTTCTATTGTGTTCTCGAAAAGGCCAATCACCCAGGAAGCGATGATTGCTGTAACCAAATTGATACCGAGCCAAACGGCACGGTCGCGGGCACTGCGCACGACGGGCCCAAAAATATCCACGTCTTCACTCAGGCCCGCCGGTGCCATTACAGAATGATCGGCCTTCTCCCGAATCACGTCGACCACATCGTCAACGGTTATGCGGCCTAGCAGCGTTTCATCATCATCTACCACAGGTGCGTTAATGAGGTTATAATTTTCGAACGCATCGGCAACTTCATCGTCCGGTATCAATACGGGAAACTTAAATGGCTTCGAGTCCATTACCTCGCTGACCCGCAGCTTTGGATCGGATGTAAGGACTTTCGTGAGTTGCAGCGTACCAACCAATCGATGCGCTTTGTCTACTACATACAATTCGTTGATGTAATCCGGCAGATCACCGCGCAGGCGTAAGTAGCGAAGTACAACCTGGAGAGTAATATTTTCGCGCACGGTGACAACATCGACATCCATCAAGCCGCCGGCAGTGTCCTCTGGAAATGACAGTACTGCGTCGAGCCTTTGCCGATCCCGCTTGTCCATGAAAAACAGGATCTCTGCGGTAACCTCTGCGGAAAGCTCGGGCAACAGGTCGGCGATATCATCGGTGTCGAGTGCCTGGACGGCTGTGATCAGCGAGGCGTGATCCATTTCCTGCAACAGGTCGGCACGCACAGCCTCCGGCACTTCAAGCAGGACCTCACCCATAACTTTCGGGTCCACCTCGTGCCAGACCTCGTGGCGCTGCTCGGGTGGAATACCCTCGAGCAGGTCGCCAACATCGGCAGGGTGCAGATCCTGTACCAGCCGCCGGAGCTCTTCGCTGTCTTCGCGCTCAAGCGCGGCCAGCACCGCGTGCAGCGAGTCCGTTTGATCTTGTGGGAGGCTCGTCGTCATGGGTTTTTTCTGATGGGCGTCGTTCGTCACCCGCCCGGCACGGCAAAGGTGCGTATTCTAACACCTCCAGCGACCGCGGTTCGATTTTTTGAGAAAAACGGGGGGTCCTTAGCTAAAGCTTATAGTTTGCCGGAGCGGACAGACTCCGTTTTTGTTCAGCGACACCCGTCAGGATCCGTATGCGGGGGCGGTGCCTGGCCGCGAACGCGGCCGAAGTACGTAGGCGGAGAGCAACAGGAATTTTTCGAGCGTACTCTTAATTTCCCGCGACAGTCATGCTGGCGACCAGTATCGAGCCACTGCGAATATTGCCCCGGGTATCGACATCATTTCCCACTGCTTGGATGTCGGTAAATATTGATTTGAGATTTCCGGCAACGGTGATCTCTTCAACGGGGTATTGGATCTCTCCCTTCTCGATCCAGAAGCCGGTCGCGCCGCGCGAGTAATCACCCGTTACAATGTTGACCCCGAAACCGATCAGCTCGGTGATCAGCAGACCTGTTTCCATGTACTTCAACAGTGCGGGCAGGTCACGCTCGCCCGGCTCGATCGTAAGATTGTGGACACCGCCGGCATTACCAGTCGTCTGCAATCCCAGCTTGCGCGCGGAGTAAGAGTCGAGCACGTAACGCTTGAGGGTGCCGCCCGTCACGAGATCATGTTCCCGCGTAGCCACGCCCTCGTTGTCAAACGGCGTGCTCCCCATGGCCTTGGGCAGGTGGGGCTGCTCGACGATGCGCACCCAGTCGGAGAATACCTGTTTGCCAACATGGTCCAACAGAAACGAGGCCTGTCGATAGAGACTGGATCCGCGTACCGCGCCCACAAAATGCGAAAGCAGTGTGGATGCAACAGGCGCTTCGTAGACCACTGGAGTCTCACGCGTCCCCGGCTGTCGGGCACCGAGCCGGCGTAAGGCACGATGACCCGCAATGGTTCCGACCTGCTCCGGGGTCTGCAGGTCGGAGGCATCCCGCGCCACTGAGTACCAGTAATCCCGTTGCATTCCGGCATCGTCCTGGGCGATCACGCTGCAACTCAGGCTCTGCCGGCTGGCGGGTATCGCACCCAAAAAACCGTTTGTGTTGCCATAGACCTCCAGACCATCATAACTCGAAACGGTGGCGCCCTCCGAGTTCTTGATCCTGCGATCCACGCCCCTGGCGGCGTCCTCACATTCGCGCGCCATCGCGGTCGCAACCTCGGCACTCAGGTTCCAGGGGTGATGCAGGTCGAGATCCGGTGGGTCTTTTGCCAGCTGCTTCAAATCCGCTAATCCGGCACACTCGTCCTCCGCCGTATATTTCGCGATGGAGCAGGCCGCGCGCACAGTATCGCGGATTGCGGCGGCCGAGAAATCGGACGTACTCGCCGAGGCGCTCTTGTGGCCAAAGAAGACGGTCAGACCGAGATTTTTGTCGCGATTGTGCTCGACGGTTTCGACCTCACCGAGGCGAACGGTGACGGACAATCCCTGCCCAACACTGACATCGGCCTCCGCTGCGCTCACCCCTTGGCTGCGCGCCTCATCAAGCACCTTCTCCACCAGCGTTGCCAGCGCCTGCTTGCTGGCAACGGAATCTCGAAGCAGGTCCGTTTGTGCACTCATCTACTATTACCCCGGTCACCGGTCAGGAGCCGGGGCCTTGCGCAGTCCCGTGCCGGTTCACAGCAGGCAAGTGGGGCGGGGACAGACATGATAACTTGTCTTCTCGAGCATCGGTGCATGGTCATTCTTTAGTTCTGGGTCCCGCCGACAGTGAGCCCATCGATACCCAAAGTGGGTTGACCCACCCCGACCGGCACACTTTGCCCCTCTTTGCCGCACGTGCCCACCCCTGGGTCCAACTGAAGATCGTTGCCCACCTTGCTCACACGGGTCAATACATCCGGCCCATTGCCGATCAATGTCGCCCCCTTTATGGGGCGCGTAATCTTTCCTTTTTCGATCAGATAAGCTTCACTCGCCGAGAAAACGAACTTCCCCGATGTGATATCGACTTGGCCACCGCCGAAGTTCGCGGCATAAATCCCTTTGTCTACCGAGGCGATTATCTCCTGTGGATCGTAGTCGCCCGCTAACATATAGGTGTTGGTCATCCGCGGCATCGGCACATGCGCGTACGACTCCCGCCGCCCGTTCCCCGTCGGTGCCAGGCCCGTCAGACGCGCGTTCAGCGTATCCTGCATGTACTGCTTTAACACACCGTTCTCGATCAGCACCGTGTTCTGCGTAGGCGTCCCTTCGTCGTCCACGTTTAACGACCCGCGGCGATCACGAAGCGTTCCGTCATCCACGACCGTGCACTGGCGCGAGGCCACCTGTTCGCCAATGCGCCCGGCAAACGCCGAGGTGCCCTTCCGGTTGAAATCACCCTCAAGGCCGTGCCCTATGGCCTCATGCAAAAGTATGCCGGGCCAGCCCGGTCCGAGCACGACGGGCATGGTCCCGGCGGGCGCGTCGGTCGCCTCTAGATTGACCAGCGCCTGGCGCACCGCTTCGCGCGCATAACCCAGTGCCGCGTCCTTATCATAAAAATACTGGTAGCTACAGCGCCCGCCGCCGCCAGCTACGCCCTGCTCGCGGCGCCCGTTGTGTTCGACAATGACTACCACGTTCAGCCGCACCAACGGGCGCACGTCGGCCGCCAGCACCCCGTCGCTGCGCACTACCATGATTACCTCATGCACCGCCGCGAGATTGGCCATCACCTGTTTCACCCTCGGGTCCTGACGTCGCGCTTCGGCTTCTACGTCTTCCAACAGCTTTACCTTGGAAGCGTCGGGAAGACTCGCCAACGGATCCGCGGGGGCATAGAGGTCCAGACCCTGCGCACCCTGCCATGCGACGGGCACCTTGGCATTTTGGCCCTGTTGCGCGATCGCGCGGGCGGCGCTCGCCGCGTCGAGCAACGGCGGTAGGCCAATCTCGTCGGAATACGCAAACCCGGTCTTCTCCTGACTTACCGCCCGTACGCCGACACCTTGCTCTATTGAGTGGCTTCCCGTCTTGACCTTGCCTTCTTCCAGCACCCATGATTCGTGGCGCCGGTACTGGAAGTACAAATCCGCATAATCGATTTGATGCGACAACAGCCGACCCATAAGCCGCTCGAGCTCACTGTCACTGATTCCTGCCGGTTCAAGCAGAGACTCTCTTGCCTTTTGCAGTGATGCTGTCATGTCCAATTCTCCGATGCTCAATGCTCGGTAAACTCGCACGCATCGTTTGCATGCGACGGCAGTCGACGTCTGCCATGATAATCCCTGGACCGTGCGCAAGCCGACCGAGAACCTCGCCCCACGGACTGACAATCATAGTGTGACCGTGAGTCTCGCGCCCGTTTGCATGGTGGCCGCCTTGATCCGGCGCGACCACGTAGGCGAGATTTTCGATCGCCCGCGCGCGCACCAGGATCTCCCAGTGTGCCTTGCCGGTTTGAGCCGTAAAAGCAGACGGGACAGCGAATATCTCTGCACCCCGGTCGAGCATATGCCGGAAAAGCTCAGGAAAGCGCAGATCGTAACACACCGCAAGCCCGAGCATCCCGATCGGGGTCTTCACGACGACAACCTCCTCGCCCGCCTCGACAGTGCCTGATTCCTGATATTCCTCACCGTTCTCAAGTTTGACGTCAAACAGGTGAATCTTGTCGTAGCGGGCGGCGCGCTCGCCATCGGCATCCATGAGCAGGCACGCAGAACGCACGCGATCGGTCCGGCTGGATTCGAGCGGGATTGTGCCCCCGACGAGCCAGACGTGATATTGTCTCGCTTGATTCGACAAAAAATCCTGAATCGGGCCGTTCCCGTCCTTTTCCTTCGCGGCGATGCGCCCACCCTCCTCCTTCGGCATAATCGCAAAGTTCTCCGGCAGCATCACCAGCTCCGCGCCGGCGGCAACCGCCTCGCCAATCAGCTGCGCCGCTTCGGTGAGATTAGCTGCGACATCCGGACCGGATATCATTTGCACGGCGGCGATCTGGGTCATGGCTATCGGTGCTAGGGCGTCGTTTCCACTATGATGACGTCGTTTTTCCCAAGGCTGGCCGCAAGCGTGATGCGACTGGAAGGAATGCCTAATGATACTAACCACGAACGCAACTCCTCCGCCCACAGCGTGGCGCTTTCTCCGTTCGCATAGTGGATGACGATCTGTCGGTCCGGCTGCGCGTCGAATGCTTCGATGACCTTGCGCAATTGTCCCAATCCCGCGATCATTTCGCCGTTGCGAGGCCTGGCCCATTGGTCGGCCGCAATCGTTACACTCTCCGCAGCCAGCGGAAACGGCACAAGCAAAAGACACAAGATCACCAGGCGCGGCATCACCTACTCAAGAATAGCATTGAAGCGTTCGCTCATACATGCGCTTCAGTTCCCGCCTGTACGCAGCTCTTCGAGCTCGCGGTCAAGCTCTATTTGGCCAAGCGTGCCAATCGTCGGTTCTTTCCACGGCCCCTTGATGGTATAGGTGATGCCCGTTTTCCCGGCAAGCGGCTTATCAAATACCTTCTCAAGCGCTAACAGCGTGACACCTAGGATGGGCAGCGTTCCCCAGAGTAGGATATTGGTGCCAAGCTTCGGAATTACCTGTACCGCTAGGTCGAAATCCTTCGCGGCAATACCCACACGGCCATTGATGAAAAGCTGAAAGGTCGAATGCTTGGTGTAAAGATTCTGAGTGTAGGCATTGCCGTTTTCGATCGTGATATCACCGCCTATGGTTTTAAAAGGCATCCCCTTGCCCCATTTTCCGATCGAGGCAATATCGAGGAACTCGATGAACTGGCTGGCACCCGAGGTTATTTGGAGAAAGCGGCCGTTTTTCGCCGAGAGTTGAATATCGCCGCCCAGCGTCGCCATCGCCGGAGCGAGCGGCGAGCCTTGCCACGTCAGGCTGGCGGACAGGTCAATCTGGCCATTCTCGATCTGCTGCGGGTAGCCCAGCTCCTGTAGTGTCTCCCCCAGGTTCGAACTGCGCAGGCGCAGGCGCAGCTCGCTGCGTTGCTCCTCGCCGGCGCGTGTCCAGTTCCCGCTCAGCGAGAGCTCCGTACCCGGTCGTGTCATATTCGCCCGCACCACTCGCCAACCCTGGTCGATCGGTACGGCCCAGAAGTCGAGCGCCCCAATCTCTTTATCCTTGTATTGAAACGACCTGGCCTTGAGCGCGAGCAGCGGCAACGCGTGCGGGTCTCCCCTAATCTTCGGCGCGTCCGGTATTTTCCCGGGTATCACTAGGCGTTCGAGATCGAGGTCCAGCCGCAGATTCCTCGCCGCGGTCTCGGTAATTCCAATACGACCATCAATGGATTCGCCGACGATCCGTCCGTGCCAGATGTCCGGCTTTTTATCGATGTCGACACGCAACCGCCCGAGCCTGCGATTGAACAGGAAGACGGACTGGAACTCCCCGCGTAGACGCCTGAGAAAATCCGGAAATAGCGGCCCGCCTCTATGTTCAAAAACCTGGAACCAGGGATCGGCGTCCACATGGTCAGCGCGCGCGAACACACTAAGCCCCGGGCCCGCGGGCAGTTTCACCGCGCCGACGCCCAATCCGATCGTGCCCCGCGTAAAATCCCACCCCTGCTCTTGCTCGCTGAACTCGAAGCGAGCGTCGATGATCTCTCCTACGCCGACATCGACGCGCCGCCTGCCGCGCCCGATGCTTTCAGATACCAGGGTAAGCTTTTGTGATTGGCCCTTGGGTTTGTTCAACGGTGCCGGCAACGTGCTTTGCATGTCGCTCAGATCGGCCTCGAGTTGCAATATATCGTAGCCGGGCCGCAGCCGCATGGTGCCGATCCACGCGGCGGATCCCTGCAGGTAGCGACCGAGTCGCCACTGAAACGCCTCGGAAAGTCCGGCATCGGTGAAGCGACCGCGGCCCGACAGGACCGTTTCATTCCGCTCACCCTCGTCCTGACCCATAATCTGCACCGTGGCGGCTCCCCCGAGAATGCGTCCCTTCAGCTCGCCCTGCGTGGGTCCCGCCAGATCGAACCCGACTCGACCGTTAATGCGGTCTGCACGTATACGGGGGACACGGAATGCCAGCGATCCGTCTTCGACAACAAACTCGCCATCCATTTCGAACGTCGACGCATTGCGCGCCGGAATGCTTAAACGCAGATTGATGGTACTTTGTCCGCCTATGCCGAAACCGAGACCGAGATAAGAGCGCCAACTACCCCCACGTTCGGTAACGGGGCTCTCGCGCAGGATCCGCATCACTTCGGTTACGGGACCCGATGCCGTTGCCGCAACTTTTATGATCGGTTTGCTATTCTTGCGCAAGTCTTCAGCCGTTACTGTGATCTTCCCGAGATCGAGCCCCCCTAACCTACCGCGATCGTGGGTAACCCGCATCTGGCTGCCTTTGAATTGCACGTGGACTTCGGCATCGGTAATGGGTGTCCAACCCGGCAAGTAGTTAAACACGCCGTCGCGCACTTCCAACTGCACCTCAAACCTGCCGTTGCCCTCACGAAACGGAAAATCCGCAACATTCCCTTGATACACAAGGCTGCCTTTAACAACACGGCCCGCGACGATCGAGGAGTCGAGCCAGGCAATCATTTCATCCCCCAGCAAATTGATGGGGACATAACGGCTCGAATGGGCACCATTGCCGTCGCTGAACTCGACCTGCACATCGACATCCGGTTTCAACGTTTTGTCAAAGGGAATGCGTAGCTCAAGTGTGCCGGTGCCGTTTCCGTCCTCCGCGCTGACGCGTAGATCCTTACCAACGATCTCTACGTGGTCCGACTTGATTTCCCATGCGAGGCGCGCAAACACGGTGTTGGTGCTGATCGGGGCGCGAAAATTGTGCGGCGCGGTCACAACCATATCCTTGGCATCGAGCAGGAACGTGCCGCGCAAGCCACGAGCGGATAGCTGCCCACTCAAGCCGCGCACGCCTGGTATCTTGCGCAATGGTTCGCTGCGGAAACCCTCCAGCCGGGCCGTGACGCTATAGTCGTCGAGGTTTTTCCCTTTGCCATCGACTGTCAACTCGATATCGTGCAGCTCGCCACCCGGTCGAATCATTTTCAGGTTCTGCGCAAATTTACGCTTGCCGCTGATTCTCGCAACAAACGCCGCTACGTCGTCGATGTTTATACGACTCACGTGGGCGGTGCTACCGCCCGGTCCATGTGCGACCCGCACCCGGCCGGCTGACCATGCAGGGCCGTTTAGCCCCAGCCACAAATCCGTCAGGCTCAGCTCCCAGTATTTTCCTCTCTTCTTCCAGCTCAATCGCGCGCGCGCTTCCCGGAAGGCGATCGCGGTTCCGAGTCTTTTCAACGGCAGCCGTAACTGAGAAACCTCAACATCACCCCGGGCTGATTGCATTTTCCCGCCGCGCCACGTGCTCCACAGTTGCAGATCAAACTCGCCCGCGAGCGTAGCCGGCATTGCGTCGCGGGCAATCTTCGGGAGGCGGCCCAAATTCATGTCTATTGCCTGCAAGAAAACGGTTCCACTCAATTCCTCGGGTACCAGCGGATTGCCCACGATGTCGATATTGAGTGAGCACTGGCCACACAGTTCCGGCGGAAATCGCGCAGTAACGCCAAGCTGATGACTGTCGCCAGCGTTATGCAAGTTCAAGCTAATATTTGAAAGGTACAGCGCCTGCTCATCGCTCTTGTGATCGAACCATTGCAGCTCGCCGTCCTCGATGATCAACTCTCGCTGACGCAACAACCATGAGAGCAACTTCCCGCCCCCGCCCTTGCGTGGCATCGCCATCGGCTCAAAGCCCGTAAGCTGCAACCGCCCGTCGGCAAGTCGCTCTATGGCCAACTTCGGATTGACCACCACCAGGCTATCGATCTGAACTTCTCCCCAGATCAACGGCAGCAGTGCCACGCTGACACGAACCTCGCGAAACTTGATCGCTCGGCTCATGTCGCTCGAGGAGAACACTTCCAGCCTCTTGATTTGAAGCCCGGGACGCAACCCTTCCCAATAGGTGTCCAGCGCTCCGATACGAACGGGATAATCGAACTGCTCGCTGATGAAGTTTTCGATTTCGATTTTTTTCTCCGCAAGCGCAGGCAGACCGACGCGAGCAACTACTAACACCAGCATCACGGCGACGAGCAGTCCGGCACTGACATACCACGCCCAGCGACCGACGTGCAGTGTCACCCGGCCCACGTGAAACGCAAAGCGATGAACTCGCCGCATCTTATCTACCGCAGCACGCGTGCCGCCGGCTCAGGCTGTTGGTTACATCTCCCTTTATCGTCGGAAGACAGGGGCCAGGCAGGACTTGCGGGAGTGGCGTTGCAATCCAGTGCATTCCGGCGCAGATTTTTATGCATAGCTTGTGCTCATCGCGTGTTTGCTCGATCCGAAGTCGGCTGGCAGCAACACCACAAAAATCGAAATAGCTCCATGGCGGTTGAAGCTGTCTGTCGCTGCCGGTACACGGACACACGAATGCGAGTTACGTCAATACAATATCGAACTGCTCTTGATGGTAAAGCGATTCCACCTGAAGTTGAATCGGCTTGCCGATAAATTCCTGAAGCTTAGCGAGGCTGTCGGCTTCCTCATCGAGCAGCATGTCGATAACGACCTGTGAGCCCAAAACGAGGTACTCGTCCGTGCCAAACTGTCTTGCTTCGCGCAGGATCTCGCGAAATACTTCGTAGCATACCGTCTGCGGTGTCCGTAACATGCCGCGACCACCACAAACGGTGCAAGGCTCGCACAGAAGGCGCTCCAGGCTCTCGCGCGTGCGTTTGCGCGTAATCTCAACAAGGCCAAGCGCCGACATTTCAGCGATGTAGACCTTCGTGCGGTCACGGGACAGGGCTTTTTCAAGCGCGCGCACCACCTGACGCCTGTGCTCTGCGTCTTCCATGTCAATAAAATCGACAATGATGATTCCTCCGATGTTGCGCAGGCGCAGCTGGCGTGCGATGGCCTGGGCAGCCTCCAGATTGGTTTTAAACAGCGTCTCCTCCAGCGTGCGCCGTCCAACATACCCGCCGGTATTCACATCGATAATCGTCATCGCCTCGGTTTGATCGATAATAAGATAGCCTCCGGACTTGAGAAGCACCCTCGGCTCAAGCGCCCTTTGTATCTCGTCCTCAATTGCGTACAGGTCGAAGATGGGCCGTTCGCCCGGATAGTACTCGACACGGTCCATTACCTCCGGGATGAACTCGTGTGCGAACTCCTGGGCCTTCTGGAAGGTTTCACGAGAATCGATGCGTATCTTCTCCACGTTGTCTCGAACCAGGTCGCGCATGGCGCGCAGCGCCAACGGCAGATCCGCGTGCACGAGGGTACACGCAGGGGAGATATTAATTTTCGCCAGCACAGCCGTCCATACTCGACGCAAGTAGCGGATGTCTGTTTTCAGATCCTCCTCACTTGCGGTTTCGGCCATCGTGCGCAAGATGTAGCCACCCTCCGCACCGTCCTCGGTCGCATCCTTGACAAGCTGGCGCAATCGTTGGCGTTCGTCTTCATCCGCTATTTTCTGCGATATGCCGATATGCCTCGTGAACGGCATGTAGACCAGGTAGCGTGCCGGCAACGTAAGATTCATTGTCAAGCGCGCACCCTTGTTCCCGAGCGGATCTTTGGCTACTTGCGTAACGATTTCCGCGTTTTCCTGCAGCAACTCATGAATGGGTGCGTGGGTCTCCGCACCGTTTCCGTTATCGGCACCCGGCTTGCAGTCCGCAGCGTGCAGGAAAGCGGCTCGATCAAGACCGATATCAATAAAAGCAGCTTGCATTCCGGGCAAAATTCGGGCGACCTTTCCCTTGTAGATGTTTCCTACAATTCCGCGGGTACGCGTGCGCTCGATGTGAAGCTCCTGGGGCACGCCATTTTCCACGATCGCTACGCGCGTTTCCTGCGGTGTCACGTTAATCAAGATCTCCTCGCTCACAATACCTCGAACCCCATCTCGTTCAGCAGCCCGGCCAGCTCATACAACGGCAAACCCACGATACCAGAATAACTACCCTCGATGGCACAGACAAACACTGCCGCCCTGCCCTGCAATGCATAGGCGCCTGCCTTATCGGCGGGCTCGCCCGTTTGCCAGTACCGGGTGATCTCGTCCTGCAAAAGCGCGCGAAACGCCACGCGGCTGGCATTGAGCACCGTGCGATCAAACGCTCCGTGTACAACCGCAACCGCTGTCAATACCTCGTGAATGCGCCCGGACAAGCGGCGAAGCATGTCCTCTCCTTCAGCGCGGTCGCGTGGCTTTCCAAGAATCTCGCCGTCAAGCACTACACAGGTGTCGGCGGCAACGATCGGCCATCGTTCAAGCCCGCGTTCCTGGATCAAAGCGAGTGCTCGTTGCGCCTTCTCGGCGGCGATTCGTCGGACGTAAGCCTCCGCCGCCTCGCCAGCGCATCGCCGCTCCGCTATGTCGGGCACCACGACCTCGAACTCAATTCCGAGCTGGCGCAGCAGCGCCTGCCGGCGCGGAGACGCTGAGGCAAGATAGACTTTCGACACCACAATGAAACCCTAAGTTCCCGCTCGACAACGCAGTCCCAGGCAACCGTGCTAGCGGTGGTACGGGCGCCCCTCGATAATACTCCAGGCACGGTACAGCTGCTCTGCTACTAGTACGCGTACCAGCGAATGGGCCAGCGTTAACCTCGATAACGACCACTGCTCGTGGTTGGTCGCGACACATGCCGCGGCCAGACCTTCGGGCCCACCGATGCACCGCGCGACGTCCTGACGCTGGCCTAACCAGGACTGCAGCGCCATCGCGAGCTCGCCCGGTTCCAGCTCAGAGTCTTGCTAACAGGCTGCTAAAAACTGTTCTCAGCATCTTGCTAGACCTCCGCAGCATTGGGCTTTTCCGCGCCACCCCAAAGCTTTTCGAGACTATAGAACTCGCGCGTCTGTGGGCGCATCAGATGAACCACCACGTCACCAAAATCGATCAAGACCCAATCGCCCAGGTCTTGACCTTCCACACCAATTGGCTTACGGCCGTGCTCACGCGCCCGCTCAATTACCTTTTCCGACATAGACACAATGTGACGATTCGATGTCCCGTTAACAATCAACATGTAATCGGTAATATCCGTAATCTTACGAACATCGAGCATACGTATGTCCTGGCCCTTGGCGTCAACTAGGGCGTCTTGAACGAGCTGTAACAAGGATTCGGTGCGCATCATGCTTCTTCGTATCTGTAACCGTAAAGCCGGTGAGTACGTATGTACTGCCACACCTCCGCGGGCAGCAGTTCTTCCACAGATTGCCCTTGCGCGATCATCCTGCGAATCTCGGACGCGGAAATTGCCTGCGGCTCGACATGCTGAAACAGGATTCGCCCTGCCGCCGTACACGAAAGCTCCCGCTGGTCTTGACAGACATGATCGCGCGCCCACGATGGCAGCTGGGCGTGCATGCCAGGCGCTGGTGATCCTGGCCGCTCCATGACCACGATGTGTGCCAATTGCAAGAGCCGCTCCCAACGGTACCAGGACTCGATACCGTGAAAGGCGTCAGTACCCATGAGCAAGTACAGCGCTCTGGACCCTATATCGCCGCGCAAAGACTCGAGCGTTTGCACCGTATACGACGGACCTTCCATGCGCGTTTCGCGATCATCGACGCACAAGCCGGGGCGACTCGCCACGGCAAGCTCCACCATGCGTAAACGATGTTGGCTGGATGCGCTCGGCACGGTGCGATGAGGCGGCATACCGGCCGGGACGAAACGGACCTCGTCCAGCCCCAGCGCCCCGAGCACCTCCAGAGCGGGTCGCAAGTGCCCGTAATGAATCGGATCGAACGTACCGCCAAGGATGCCTATCAATGTAGGTCTACTGGATCCTTCGCTTCGTCCCATACTCGTCGGTGATCCGGCAGGTCGCCACCTTGCAGCCACTCATGGCCATTACCAGGCATTGCAGCTCCTGCCAGATATCGCCGCCGAGCCGCCCCTTCAGGATCCTGTCGGCGCGGGCAGCACGACACAAGAGGGCGAACCACCAGTCCGGACCGCTGCGTTTGGTCGCGCGCCTGACCAGTGGCTGGCGGCGCGGCCATACGTGGTACGCGCCGAACACCCGCGCCTCCTGCTCGCCTTGCGCGAGCCGCGCTGCGATCTGTGCCAGCATGCGCGTCTCCCGTGCCAGCATGCGCAGGATTAATATCGCGTCGGTATCTTCGCTGCGCAAGCTGGCAAGAATGCGTGCCGCGGACACATGGTCTCCCCCGAGCGCCGTATCCACCAGGGTAAAGACGTTAAATCGTGCATTGTCGCCGAGATTATCGCGTATGTCATCCAGACTGACGCTGCCCGGTGCCAGCAGCATAGCCAGCTTGTGAATTTCCTGGGCAACACCCAGCAGGTTCCCTTGATAGTGGTAGGCCAGGGCTTCGAGAACCTCAGCGGCCGGTGTAAGGCCGTGAGCACGCATTCTGCGGGTAATCCACCCGGGCAATTCACGCGCCTCCAGCGGATAAACCGTCACCACTACACCTGCCCGCTCAAGCGCCTTTACCCAGCGAGTAGCCAGGGCACGTTTGTCCAGCTTTCCCGCTTTGACCAGCAGCAGGCTATCTTGCGTGGGCTGCTGCATTATTCGCTCCAGCACCTCGGCGCCCGCATCGCCGGGGCGCCCAGCGAGCATGCGCAGCTCGATCAGGCGCTTGGATGAGAACAAAGATAGCGACTGGGTGGACGTATAGAGCTCGTCCCAATCAAATCCGCTCTCCACCGTCAGTACGCTCCGTTCGCTGAACCCGCGCTCGCGCGCAACCGCCGCAACAGCCGCACAGCACTCATCGACCAGCAGGGGTTCATCACCACACACGAGGTAGAGCGGAGCAAGCTCCGTCTTCAAATGAGCAGTCAGTTGCTTGGCGTTGATTCGCACGGTGCCGCAGCTCTTCCCCAGCCCAGCGTTACCGCGCGGCCAGCCGCCGAATGATCTGCTGCACGGCCTCTTGCCGAAGCTGGTTCCGCACTTCCTGTGCTTCGCGCTCCTTCGCCAACACGGCGAACTTATCGAAGGCAAATACCCTTTGCAGGGTGATGGTTTGTCTTTTTCTAAGCTCTTTGCCCTCGCGGTCGGTCACATCAAACGCCACACTGTATCGCAAGAGAAAGTCGCTTACGCGCACATTCTCGTCGACTGTTATCACGCGGGCATTAGAACGCTCGTCGTACAGATTCAAGCTCGGGACCTGGTCATCATCGCGCGACACAACCTGGACGCCTGCGGCGGTGAGAGCACTTTTCATATCCACACGCAGTGACTGCCCGGAAACCTGACTGTTAATGAGGTGCACCCGCATGACCGAGTACTGCTCGGGTAGTGTAGTCTGAGCGCGACCACGCAGATGAAAACCACAACCTGTTAAAAGCGTTAGCGAGTAACTAGTAGCGAGTAGCAAGAGTAAAACGCGCCGGCGCATAGATATTCTGATATCCCTAGGTTGTTTCTTGGTGCTCGTCACCAACCACTTAAGTAACAATATTGATCAGCCGCTTGGGCACAACAATGACTTTCTTAACCTGCTTTTCACCGACATGACGCGCCACGTTGTCATCGGCAAGCGCGATCTGCTCAACGCGCTCCTTATCGGCCCCCGCCGGAACGGATATTCGACCGCGAAGCTTTCCGTTCACTTGCACCACGATCTCTATAGTGTCACGCGCAAGTGCCTTCGCGTCAGGTTGCGGCCAGCCCGCGTCCAGCAACTCACCCGCAAACCCCAGCTCGCGCCACAAGATATGCGTGATATGCGGGACGATGGGTGAGAGTAATTTAAGCAAGATCTCCAGTCCCTCGTTAATAATTCTCACACTCACATCCATGGAATCGGAACGATCGTCCGCGGCCGCGACATGCGTCGAGAGCGCGGACAAAATATTCAGGATTTTCATTCCCGCTGAAACGACCGTGTTGAATTGGTACTTTTGAAAGTCGTAATTCGCTTGTCTCAACAAGCTATGTACTTCCCGATAGGCTTCGGCTTGCGCCGGTGCTATCGCCGCCAGATCGAGCGGGGGCTGTGCGTTTGCCGCATTGACTCGCTGCGACGACTTTTTATGTTCGTAGGCAAGTGACCACAGCCGCCGGAGAAAACGGTTGGCACCCGCGACCGCCTCGTCGCTCCACTCGAGCGATTGCTTCGGTGGGGAGGCAAACGTTATGAAAAGACGAGCCGTATCCGCACCGTACTGCTCGATCAGAGCCTGCGGATCCACGGTATTACCCCTGGACTTGGACATCTTGACTCCGTCCTTCAGCACCATCCCTTGCGTAAGTAAGTTGGTGAACGGCTCGTCGCAATCCACCAGTCCCTCGTCTCGCATGAGCTTGTGGTAAAAACGCGCATACAACAGGTGCAAAATCGCATGCTCGATGCCGCCTACGTACTGGTCAACCGGTAACCAATAGGCGGCACGCTCATCGAGCATCGCCGAGCCGTTGTCCCGGGAGCAGTAACGCGCGTAATACCACGAGGACTCGATAAATGTGTCGAACGTGTCGGTTTCGCGCTCGGCATCCCCGCCACACTGCGGGCATTGAGTCTGGTAGAACTCCGGCATCTTCTTAAGCGGCGAGCCTACCCCGTCGAATGCGATGTCTTCCGGTAACACGACCGGCAGATCGTCTTCCGGTACCGGTAGCGCACCGCACTTCGGGCAATTGATAATCGGTATGGGCGCACCCCAGTAACGCTGGCGCGACACACCCCAGTCGCGCAACCGGAAATGTACCTGGCGTGCGCCACGTTGCTCGCGCTCGAGCACGTCGGCAATCGCATCAAAGGCCTGCTCCGAGGTGAGTCCATCGAAAACGCCGGAGTTCTTGACGACGCCCGAATCGAGATAGGCGGCCTCATCGATGCTGATGTCCGACCCATCTGCAGGAAAGATCACTTGCTTAATCGGCAGTCGGTACTTCTTGGCAAACCCGTGATCCCGATGGTCGTGTGCCGGCACGGCCATAATCGCGCCCTCGCCGTAGGCCATAAGCACGAAGTTGGCGATCCAGATAGGAAGCTTGTCGCCCGTAATGGGGTGCACGGCCTGCCATGCGGTCGCGATCCCGACCTTTTCCATGGTTTCCAGCACCGCCTCGGAAACGGCGATGTTACGGCAGTGCTCGATGAACTTCGCGACCGCCGGATCTTGTTCTGCGGCCGCCACTGCCAACGGATGTTCCGGTGCCACCGCCATGTAAGTGGCGCCCAGAAGGGTGTCGGGTCGTGTGGTGAATACCTTCAGGGAATCATCTCGACCTTTCACCGCAAACACGATCTCCACGCCTTCGGAGCGCCCAATCCAGTTGCGTTGCATCGTCACTACGCGCTCGGGCCAGCCCTCGAGGCAATCGAGCTGCGCGAGGAGCTCGTCCGCATACTCGGAGATCTTCATGAACCATTGCGGAATCTCAATGCGTTCCACCACGCCGTCACAGCGCCAGCAACGGCCGTTGACCACCTGCTCATTCGCCAGCACGGTCTGGCAGCTGGCGCACCAATTGACTGCGGCGGTCTTCTTGTAAACGAGCCCCTTCTTGAAAAGACGGGTAAACAACCATTGCTCCCAGCGATAATACTCGGGTTTACACGTGGCAAGCTCGCGGACCCAATCGTAGCCGAAGCCCAGTCGCTTGAGCTGCACCCGCATATAGTCGATGTTCTCGTAGGTCCAGCGCGCGGGCGGTACCTTGTTCTCGATCGCGGCGTTCTCCGCCGGTAGGCCGAAGGCATCCCACCCCATGGGCTGCAGCACGTTCTTGCCCTGCATACGTTGATAACGCGCGATCACGTCGCCAATAGTGTAGTTGCGCACATGGCCCATGTGCAGCCGCCCAGAGGGGTAAGGAAACATGGACAGGCAATAGAATTTCTCCCGCCCGGCATCCTCGATCGCCTCGAAGCTTTTGTGCTCGTCCCAGTAGCCCTGGGCGGCCCGCTCGACCTGCTCGGGATAGTATCGTGGATCCATAGGAATCAATTATGACAACTGCAACAAGCAGCGCTTAAGCCTGCCATAGGCCGGTTGCCCAGGCAACAGAGCCTCGGTTGACCACCTCGATAAAGCGCGGTCAGCCGGCCCGCCTCGTTGCGCGGGATGCACGCTCACGAGCCCACGCGACGACGACCAACCCGAGCATAATCGTAACGATCAGCCAGTTTCCGAATCGCACGTACGGCGTTGCACCTTGCATCGGCTGCACATCCACCGTGAGCACCGTCTGCACAAACTGCGGTGCAAGGGCCAGGACGTTTCCGCGCGGATCGATGACGGCTGAAAGTCCGTTATTGGACGCCCGTAACACGGGCCGGCCCGTTTCCATCGCCCGCATTTGGGCCATTTGCAGCCGCTGGTGCGGCGCGAGCGAGTCTCCGAACCACGAGTCCTCGCTCACGTTGACCAGCATTGTGGCGCGCGGCAACGAACGGATGATCTCCTGGCCGAACGCATCTTCATAGCAAATGCTCACGGCGATCGGCTGCCCGGCCGCCTGCATCGGCGCTTGATCGGCTGCGCCGGCACTAAAGTCCGACATCGGAATTTCCATATACCGGAGCAGCCAATTCAACACGCTCTTTAGCGGAAGGTACTCCCCAAGCGGCACCAGATGCCGCTTGCGGTAGGTCCCGGGCTCGGCGCCGACGCTCACCACGCTGTTATAGAATTCGCCACTGTCCACGTCCCGTTCCACGACACCGATCAGGAAGTCGCGCGCGCGATTGCCGCTCTCACGCCGCAGTCGCGCCAGATACGCCGGGTCGATCTGATCAAGATAGGCCGGCATCGCCGCCTCGGGCCAGATCACCAGCTCCGCATCCGGTGCCTTGGCACTGAGATTGAAGTAGCGTTCCAATATCGCCTGTCGGTGGCGCGGGCGCCACTTGATTTGCAGCGGCACATTGCCCTGCACCAGCGCCACGCGCACGGGACTATTGACCGCGCGTACCCATTCGACGCTGCCGGCAAACCAGCCGGCGACCCACAGCGCCACCAATGCCGGGACACAAAGCCGCCAGGCAGAGCGCCGGTCGCGAAGCCCTTGTACGATCAGAGTGGCGCTCAGGATGCTCACCCAGGTGACGCCATACACCCCGAGCCAGGGCGCAAACCCGCCCAGCGGCCCAGGCACCTGGCTATAACCAATGTTCAGCCACGGAAAGCCCGTGAGGACCCAGCTGCGGGACCATTCAAATAACACCCACAGCGCCGGCACGGCCACGATCATTGGCGTCGCGCCCGCGAAACCAAACAGGCGCGCTTGCAAGTAGCCCGTCATTGCCGGAAAGGCCGCCAGCACCATTGTCAACAACAACACCGTCAGCGCCGCCAGCAGCACCGGCATGTTTCCGAAATTATGCAAGCTCACGTAGACCCACGATATGCCAACGCCGAACATGCCGAGCCCGAACAGAAACCCACGCCAGGCGGCGCGAGCGGGGGTGCTGTGCAGCCAGCTTGCAAACAGCACGGCCGGCATGACTATGCCAAGCGGGAACAGGTTGAACGGCGCGAATGCCAGCGTGGTGGCGGCGCCACTGAGCAGGATGAACCCGTCGATACCGCGCGGTCCGACCCGCTCGAGCCGTGACTCCAGCTTCCGGTAGGCAATGATCCCCGGGGGGCTACTTAGAGACTTGGCGGACAGCTTTCGCAACAGGTGTGACTTTAAGTAAATGGATACGGCGGCTGTCGGCACGCAGCATCTCGAATCGCAGGTTGCCGATCTCTATCTTCTCTCCGCGCTCGGGCACACGACCAATGGTGGTCATGATCAGGCCGCCGATAGTATCGACCTCTTCATCACTAAAATCGGTCCCGAAGTGGGCGTTGAAATCTTCGATCGAGGTAAGTGCCTTGACGATCGACTCACCGCCCCGGCGCGGCATGATCATGATATCTTCGGCGTCAATATCGTGCTCGTCAGCGATCTCCCCCACAATTTGCTCGAGCACGTCCTCGATAGTCACGAGCCCGGACACACCGCCGTACTCGTCTACAACAATCGCCATATGATTGCGGTTGCCACGAAAGTCACGCAGTAGCACGTTTAGCCGCTTGCTTTCGGGTATGTACACGGCCGGACGTAAGATGTCGTCGATGTCAAAGTGCGACAGGTCACCTTGCGACTTCTGCTGGAAGTAACGTAACAGATCCTTGGCCAGCAAAATACCTACTACCTTGTCCTTATCCCCGTCGATCATGGGGAAGCGGGAGTGCGCAGTGTCGATCACCATCGGCAGGTAGGACTCGGGCGGGCTATTCTTGTCCACCACGTCCATCTGCGCACGCGGAACCATGATGTCCCGGACTTGCATCTCCGAGACCTGAAACACGCCCTCGATCATATCAAGCGCATCACGGTCCAACAGATCTCGAGACTGTGCATCGCGCAACAACTCGATGAGCTCGCGCCGCGAGTTCGGCTCCCTCAGCAGGACCTGGCTCAGAATATTAAGAAAGGATCGGGCGCGCTGGGGCGCGCCGTTGGTACTGTTACTAGGGTTATCGTCGTCCGTGTTCATCAGGATTACCGGTGGGGGGCCATCTCGGGGTATACGGATCCGGAAAGCCTAATCGCTTGAGCACACGTGTCTCTATGCCCTCCATAATATGCGCATCCCCCGGGGTACGATGGTCATATCCCCGCAGATGCATTATAGCGTGCACCACCATATGGGCCCAATGTGCCGAAATCTGCTTGTTTTGCGCCCGCGCCTCACGGCGGACTACCGGGGCACAAATCACAATATCACCGAGCAAGTTAGATTGAACTTCCGGGGTCTTCCCGAATGGAAAGGCCAGTACGTTGGTCGATCCGGTCTCGTTGCGAAAACGCCGATTCATTTGGGTGATCTCGTCCTCGTCAACGATCCGCACCCCTATTTCGACCTCATCCTGATCAGGTCCTGCCAGTGCCGTTCGCGCCCAACGCGTAATACTCGCCTCGTCGGGCAGACCGGGGGCGGTCGATGCGTATTGCACATTCACCCTCAACTTCATGCCTGCCCGGAGGCATCATCCACGCGCGCGCGATCGTGTATATCGTAAGCCTCGACTATTCGTTGCACCAGCGGGTTACGCACCACGTCCTCGGCGGTGAAGTGTGTGAATGTGATACCTTTCACCCCTTTCAGTATTTCCATTACCTGCCTCAATCCCGACTGCTGGGTTCGTGGCAGGTCGATCTGGGTAATGTCTCCCGTAACCACTGCGGTCGTACCGAACCCGATGCGTGTGAGGAACATCTTCATCTGCTCGGCCGTCGTGTTCTGCGCCTCGTCAAGAATAATAAAAGACTCGTTGAGACTACGACCGCGCATGTACGCCAGCGGTGCGAGCTCGATGATGTTCTTGTCGAGCAATCTTGCGACCCGCTCGAAGCCGAGCATCTCGTTTAGGGCGTCGTACAAGGGCCGCAAGTAGGGATCTACCTTCTGCCCCAGATTACCCGGCAGAAACCCGAGCCGCTCACCGGCCTCTACCGCCGGGCGCACCAGGATAATGCGTTCCACCTGGTCGTTTTCAAGCGCATCGACGGCACACGCCACCCCGAGGTAAGTCTTGCCGGTGCCGGCAGGGCCGATGGCGAAGTTCACGTCATGCGTAAGAATATTGCGGATGTAGTGCCGCTGGCGTGCGCTGCAGGGCTTGATCACCCGTTTTGGCGTCTGCAGGGTGGTTTCCGGCCCTTCTTCGTCGGTCAGCGTCTGCTTGGCCGTTTGCTGCAGCTTCATGTGGACACCCGAGGGCGTTAATGAGCTGTCATTGGTGGCGGACTCGTAGAGCTCCGTAAGCACCCGCTCGGCGGACGCGGCAAGATCGTCCTGTCCAGATACGCGAAAGACGTTCCCCCGATTGGCGATCTCGACCCCCAGATAGTCCTCGATCTGACGAAGGTGCTCATCGTGCAGCCCGCAGACGCTGACCAGGCGGACATTGTCTGCAGGGGTGAGGCTGAATTCGATTACCCGTTGGGACACAGGCTTGTTGGATCTTGTGACTCGCGGCGACTCGGTCTTAAAGCGGCTGCTAGGTTCAAGTTTAGACGGAAAACCGGGGTATTGTTCAAGTTCGGCAGCCACGCAGGGAATTGGGCAAGGCCTCGGTGATACCAACATCGATAAACCGACCAATCAAGCCGCGATCCCGGCTGACAAAGTTTACGACCCTGTTGTTTTCCGTGCGCCCCGCCAGTTGCCGGGGGTCCTTGCGCGCCGGACCGTGGACCAGAATCCGCTGGACCGTCCCTACCATCCGCCGGCTGACCGCAGCCCCCATGTCGGCAAGGCGGCGCTGCAGCTGCGCCAGCCGCTTTTGCTTGATGGCCGCCGGCGTCGGGTCGGGGAGTTGCGCGGCCGGCGTTCCAGGTCGTGGGCTAAAGATAAAACTGAAGGAGTTGTCAAAACCCACCGCTTCTATGAGGTCCATGGTCGCTTCAAAATCGGCGTCTGTTTCGCCCGGGAAGCCGATTATGAAATCGCTCGAGACACTGACGTCGGGTCGTACCGTGCGCAGCCGGCGGATCTTGTCCAGGTACTGCGCCGCCGTGTAGCCACGCTTCATACGGGCGAGAATCCGGTCTGAGCCGCTCTGCACCGGCAAATGCAGATGATTGGCAAGCTTCGCTACCCGACCAAAAGCCTCGATCAGGCGCTCGTCGAATGCCGCCGGGTGCGAGGTGGTAAAGCGAATGCGGTCGATGCCATCGATCTCGGCGACGTAGCGAATCAACAGTGCCAGGTCAGCCACCCCACCATCGTGGGTAACGCCGCCATAGGCATTGACGTTCTGCCCCAGAAGCGTGACTTCGCGCACACCGCGTTCCGCCAGGTGAACGATCTCCGCGATCACATCGTCGAAGGTACGACTAAACTCCTCGCCACGGGTGTAGGGCACGATACAGAACGTACAATAGCGGCTGCACCCCTCCATGATTGAGACGTAGGCACGCGGCCCGTTTATACCCGGTTCAGGCAGACGATCGAACTTCTCGATCTCCGGAAAAGAGACATCGACGGCCGGTTTTCCGGTTGCGTGGATACGCTCGAGCATCTCCGGCAGTCGTTGCAAGGTCTGCGGACCGAAGACGAGATCGACGTATGGCGCCCGCTCGATGATCGCCTGGCTTTCCTGGCTCGCGACACAGCCGCCTACGCCGATCACGATCTCGGGCCGCTGCTGCTTCAACTCCCTCCACCGGCCGAGTTGCGAGTAGACCTTCTCCTGCGCCTTGTCCCGCACGGAACAGGTATTAAGCAACAAAACGTCGGCTTCGGCGGGGTCGTCGGTCAAGCTAAGACGATGGCTGGCGGCAAGCACGTCCGCCATGCGGGCGGAGTCGTACTCGTTCATCTGGCAACCAAAGGTTTTGATATAGAGCTTGCCTTTGGTGTGTGATGCTTGTGGCTGAAGGGTCGCGCGGCGCGTCATCGGCGCAATCATGTGTCAAAACGGAACGCGTAATCTACATTCGCGGAGGAGAAAATACCAGTAACGCAGGTGCGCAGAGCGGGTGCGCGCCAGCGGTTCGATGCGCACAAGCCGCTTGAGCTAAGGACCGGGCCCTGCACCGACCGACAATAAAAACCCCGTGGGCGCTATGCCCGCAAACCCACGGGGTCACAATCCCGCCAATCGTCACCTTCCCCACGCTCGGCCACGGCTCGCATGACGCGCATAGGCCACACGCACCCCCGGGCGGGGCAGCCTGCCGGTAACGATCGACGGCGTACTTACCCACAATCCCAAACGCTATTTCTGGCCCCTGAGCGGGCCGCCGCGAGTATTGCCGACCCTCGCGGCTGATCCTTCAACAACTTTGATTCTGGCCGTGCCGGCGGGATAGTCGGTAAAATGCAAAATAATCAAAGTATTATAAAAAATTCGTAAAGCCGATTCCCATTTTGCAACGCAAGCTGCTGTGCTGCAACGGGTTTTGCGAGCCCCGGCGAGGGCTGTGGCGGCGCTAGCGCGGCGCAGCCTGCGGACCCCGGAGCCAATCACGCAACCCGTCGACCACCGCCTCATTCAGATCTACCGCCCGGATCTCCTCGCTCCCATCCGCGCCGTGGCGCAGCTCCCATAAGCCTCGGAGCTCACAGTCGCGCGGGTTCAACGCGTGCAGGCGACTCAACAACGCCGCCAGTGTCGGCGCCGTATAGTCCTGGTACTTCCGGCGTCCTGTCTTGTCGAGCCACATCAACGTGCAGATGTAGCCGGTGACCTGGCTCATCGTCCTTTCTCCTGCCGTAGTTCGAAAGTCGTATCGGCGTGGGTGATGCATCACGATGGCTATTGAACGCTATGCAGGGACGTGGCAAAAGCTCCGCACACGCCGAATGCTTGTCTTGAGGCGTCACCCCGGGGGTCTGAACGCCCGGCGCCGGCTCACTGGCGGCAGGCCTCCGCAAGGCGCAGCAGCCCAGCGGGGGCCGCTGAGGCGGCGGTCCCGCTCATCGCTGGTTACGCGGACGCGTGGCAACGGCTGGGCGAACTGGGAACGAATGTCCGGAGGGTGAGCCGGAGAAAGACAACAGTCCGGTGGACTGTTGTCCCGGCGAACGCCCGAGCCACGGAAGGCTCGGGCCGGTGCCCAAGCGAAGCAGGGAGTGCGAAGCGCAGGGATCGTCCCAGCGAGCGGCTGCACAGAGACGTGCACGCCGGCCCTTGGCGCGGAGCGAGACGGCGCAGCGCCAAGGCGAACCACCGACACCGGCATCTGGTAGGTCGCTTCTATCAGACGGCAAGCCTAAATATTTGCACCGGTTCGCTCTTACCACGAATCTCAGCCTCGCCGATCTGCTCTAACGGGTAATCTTCGTTTAGTAAGGCGACCGTGGTACCGGAAACAAGCACGCTGGTAGGGTGCTCCTTGTTCAGCTGCTCGAGCCGGGCCGCCAGGTTCACGGGATCACCGTGGACGGTATAGTTGACGCGATCGCCCGAGCCGACATTGCCGACGATGACCACCCCTGTATTGATGCCGATGCGTGTATGCAGCGCGACACCGGCGAATAATCGACCTCTCGCCGCTTGCTGTATCTCGATGGCGACCTTGACGGCTTTGTCGGCATGTTCGGGGTCTTCCACCGGCACGTTGAATGTCACGAGCATGGCATCGCCTTGAAATTGATTCACGACGCCACCGTAACGCTCGATGGGTTCAATCACGGCCGAAAAGTACTCGTTCAACATCTGCACGACCTGCTCCGGGGGCATGCTTTCGGCAATGCTCGTGAATGCCTCGATATCGGTGTAGAGAATGGTCGCGGTGCTTTTCGTCGGCTGCAG
>VRUB01000174.1 GCA_019456345.1 Nitrospira sp.
CCGAAGTGCAGAGTACCAATGAGGTGGCGGCAGCCCCTGAAAAGTCGAAGGGCTATCATGTGACACCGCATATTCGGGCGTACTACGAGAAATTACGGGACTAAGTCCCGCCGAACCCGTTTGTTGGTGAGAATCGGTCCTTTTATAGGAGACAAGCCATGAAGTTAATTAGGAAAAAGGCTGCATCAGAAGTGTCGTCCGGCCAGTCCCGTTTCGCGGGTGAGGCCATCGACCGACGCACCTTCTTACGCCGTTCCGGCCTTGCTTTAGGCGGTGCGGCAGTGGCGACGACGTTGCCGCCGCTGATGATGAGAAAGGCGCGTGCGTCGATGAGCGGCCCCAAGGCCGGCGTCGAGACAAAGGTAGTAAAAAGCATCTGTACGCACTGCGCGGTGGGTTGCGGTGTCTACGCCGAAGTTCAAAACGGCGTGTGGACCGGGCAGGAGCCCGCCTTCGATCATCCCATTAGTTTGGGCGCTCACTGCGCCAAGGGCGCGTCGGTACGAGAGCTCGGTATTGGCGAGCGGCGCGTGAAGTATCCGACCAAGCTAGAAGGCGGCAAGTGGAAACGGATCTCGTGGGATCAGGCCATCAATGAGATCGGTGACAAGATGCTTGAAATCCGTAAGACATCAGGCCCCGACTCGGTGTACTGGCTAGGCTCGGCGAAGTTCAACAACGAGCAGGCATATTTGTTCCGTAAGTTCTACGCCATGTGGGGCAGCAACAACGGTGACCACCAAGCGCGCATCTGCCACTCGACGACAGTTGCCGGGGTAGCCAACACATGGGGTTACGGTGCGATGACCAACTCCATGAACGACATCCGCCATAGCAAGGCGATCCTGGTCTGCGGTGGTAACCCGGCCGAGGCACATCCCGTTTCCTTGCAGCATATCTTTTACGCTAAGGAACGCGGGGCGAAACTCATCGTGATTGATCCACGCTTCACGCGCACGGCGGCCCATGCCGATCACTACGTGCGCATCCGCCCCGGCACCGACGTACCGATCGTCTGGGGCATGCTCTGGCACATCTTCGAGAACGGCTGGGAAGACAAGGAATTTATCCGCCAGCGCGTCTATGGAATGGACCAGATCCGTGAAGAGGTCGCCAACTGGACCCCGGATGAGGTCGAGAAGGTGACCGGCGTCGATGAGGCGACGTGCAAAGAGGCCGCTAGATTGATGGCCGAGAACCGGCCGAGCACCTACATCTGGGTCATGGGCGGCACACAACACACGATCGGCAACAACAATACGCGGGCTTACTGTGTATTCCAGCTCGCGCTCGGCAACATGGGTGTGTCCGGCGGTGGTACCAATATCTTCCGCGGCCACGACAACGTCCAGGGCGCCACCGATATGTGCGTGCTCAGTCATTCGCTGCCTGGCTACTACGGCCTGTCGGCGGGTGCCTGGAAGCACTGGTCGCGTGTCTGGGATGTCGACTACGACTGGATGCAATCGCGCTTCGATCAAGGCAGTTACGAGAAGAGCAAGGGCAAAGCGGTCAAGCCGATGAATACCAAGGGCATCCCGGTGTCGCGTTGGATAGACGGCGTGCTCGAGGACAAGGCCAATATTGCGCAGAAGGACAATCTGCGGGCGATGGTGCTCTGGGGTCATTCCCCCAACAGCCAGACCCGCGGCCTGGAAATGAAAAAGGCCATGGAGAAACTGGATCTGCTGGTGATTATCGACCTGGTGCCGACCGCCAGTGCCGTCATGCACGACCGCACCGACGGCGTGTACGTGCTGCCGGCGGCCACGCAGTTCGAGACCTACGGCTCGGTGACGGCGTCTAACCGCAACCTGCAGTGGCGCTCGAAGGTTATCGAGCCGTTGTTTGAGTCGCTGCCCGATCAGACCATCATGTATAAGTTCGCCAAGAAGTTGGGTTTTGACGAGCAGTTCACCAAGCACATCAAGGTGAACAATGATGAGCCGTTGATCGAGGACATCACCCGCGAGTACAACCGCGGTATGTGGACCATCGGCTACACCGGCCAGAGCCCCGAGCGGCTGAAGGCGCACCAGGAGAACTGGCATACCTTCAACCCCAATACCATGCTGGCGGAGGGTGGTCCGATCGATGGTGAGGCCTACGGTCTGCCGTGGCCATGTTGGGGTACGCCGGAGATGAAACATCCCGGCACGCCCATCCTGTACGACACCAGCAAACCGGTGGCCGAGGGTGGCCTCAACTTCCGCGCGCGGTTTGGCGTGGAACGTGACGGTGTAAACCTGCTGGCGGAAGGGTCGGCCCCGGTCGGCAATGAGATCGGTGACGGCCATCCCGAGTTTGACCACAAGCTGCTCAAAGAGCTGGGCTGGTGGGATGACCTGACCGCCGACGAGAAGGCGGCGGCCGAAGGCCGAAACTGGAAGACCGACCTGTCGGGCGGTATCCAACGGGTGGCCATCAAGCATGGTTGCGCGCCCTTTGGAAACGCCAAGGCCCGCGCGGTGGTGTGGAACTTCCCGGATCCGGTACCGATCCATCGCGAGCCGCTATACACCTCGCGTCGTGACCTGGTCGAGAAGTATCGCACCTACGACGACCGCAAATCGCACTACCGGTTGCCTGTGCGTTACTGGTCGATTCAGAAGCAGGACTTCACCAAGAAATACCCGCTGATCCTGACCACCGGGCGCTTAGTGGAGTACGAGGGCGGTGGTGACGAGACGCGGGCTAACCCGTGGCTGGCGGAACTCCAGCAGGAGATGTTTCTGGAGATCCATCCGGCCGACGCCACAGACCGCGGCATCCTCAACGGCCAGCAAGTGTGGCTTGAAGGTGCGGAAGGCGCCAGGCTTAAGGTCAAGGCGGACGTAACCCGTCGTGCGGCCAGAGGCGTAGTGTGGATGCCCTTCCACTTTGCTGGGCACCTCCAGGGCAAGGTTCTCGGGGACAAGTATCCGGAAGGCACAGTGCCTTACGTGTTGGGCGAAGCCGCCAACACCGCAATGACCTATGGATATGACTCGGTGACGCAGATGCAGGAAACGAAGTGCTCCCTGTGTCAGATCGAACTTGCCTGACCTAAGCGATAATGAGGAGAGATAGCAATGGCTAGAATGAAATTCCTCTGTGACGCGGAACGCTGCATCGAATGCAATGCATGCGTTACCGCTTGCAAGAACGAGCATGAGGTCCCCTGGGGTGTTAACCGGCGCCGAGTGGTTGTCCTTGAGGACGGTGTGCCCGGTGAGAAGTCCATCTCAGTGGCCTGCATGCACTGTACTGATGCGCCGTGTGCTGCCGTTTGTCCGGTCGATTGTTTTTACACCACGGACGACGGCATCGTGTTGCACGATAAAGATCTGTGCATAGGGTGCGGTTACTGCTTTTATGCGTGTCCATTTGGCGCCCCGCAATACCCGCAGCAGTCTGCGTTTGGGGTACGTGGCAAGATGGACAAATGCACCTTCTGCGCCGGCGGACCGGAGGCCGACAACTCGGATGACGAGTATGCGAAGTACGGCCGCAACCGCATCGCCGAAGGCAAGCTGCCGCTATGCGCGGAGATGTGCTCCACCAAAGCACTGCTGGCCGGTGACGGCGATCTGGTAGCCGACATTTATCGTCAGCGGGTTATTCGCCGCGGCGGTCGGCCCAAGACTTGGGGCTGGGAAACGGCCTATCAATCGTAGGCATCAATGGGGGAAGGCCGCGTAGGCCTTCCCCCAACCTTGGTCCGAACCGATGTAACAGGAGGGCGATATGTACGCCAGAGCAATTATTACGCTGGCGGCGGCCGTCATGCTTACGGCTTGCTATGAGTCGGCAGACGTGACGGTGCACAAACCCGGCGTTTACAAAGGGGCGAAGGATCCGCTGCTAGCAAAACAGCGCATGCCAGAGCAACAACAGGCATTGCGTGAGCGGTTCGCCTTAGTCCAACCGGACCGGTAAAGTCATGTTATCGGGGAACGCGGTGAAAGGCGGCCTGACCAGTCTAGTGCTCGTCGGTATGGCGCTAATGATACTCGGCTGTTCCAAGATACAGGAGCCGTGGGTGACGAGCGATCAACCGCTAACAGACGAGCGTACTCGTTCGGTAGAGCAACAACGCGGGTTGCGACACCGAATTATGACCAGCCAAATCGAACGATAACTAGAGGAGACCCGACCATGTGCGGATTTGTTAAGAGCAAAACACCGA
>VRUB01000175.1 GCA_019456345.1 Nitrospira sp.
GTGCCAGCATCCCTGCTGGCAACGGTCTCAAAAATAAACGCTCGATCCATGTATTGGGCTATGGTGGGAGTTTATAGGGACGGCAGTGATCGGTAGTCCGTTCTCAGACTTGAGCTACCACCCGTTACACCGCGGCCAGGTGGCGATGACCTCGGTGCCACCGCTGACGACGTGGTAGCAATCGTAGGCCGCCGCGGTCATGCAGGCATGGTTGGGCAGTACCCGCACCTTGGCGCCGATAGGCAGGGCGTCGAACGGAACGGGTTGATCCGCCGTCACGAATCCGTGCTCCTGGTTGACCGCTTGCACGCGTAGGTCGGATAGCGGTTCCCCGGTTTCGGCGTTACATACGATCCCGTAGCCACAATCTTCTGGTAGTTCCGCGGTCGAGCGATCCTTTGACAGCGCGAGCGCACCGGCGTCGATCAATATAACGTTGTCGCCGCGGCGATGTCCGATGACTGAGGCCAGCACACTGACGGCGATGTCCTCCCGCCGACACACGCCGATGCCGGCCTGGAACAGGTCGCAGAACATGTAGACTCCGGGGCGCATCTCGGTGACGCCGCTGAGGTCACGCGCAAACATGGCCGTAGGCGTTGAGCCCACACTGACCACCGGGCACGGCAAGCCCTCCGCACGCAAGCGTTCGGCGGCCAGCACGGCGCCGGCACGCTCCTCTTCGGCGACGGCGGCAATGGCTTCGCTGTCGCGGCACTCATATGACTGCCCCGCGTGAGTGAGCACGCCGACCAGTGTCACCGCCGCCGCTTCGTTGAGAATGTCGGCAATCTCGAGCAACGCGGGCCCATTCGGGGCGACGCCGCCGCGCCGATCGCCCGTGTCGAGCTCGATTAGCACCTTGTGGGTCGCACCGTGCGCGGCGATGGCGCGGCCGGCATCCACGCTGTCCGTGATGATCTTGAGGTCGGCGCCCCGGGCGTTTAAGGCCGCCGCCGCATCCAGCCTGCCCGCTACCATGCCGACGGCATAGGTGATGTCCGCGATCCCGTGTTGGAGAAAGTACTCAGCCTCGCGCAACGTCGAGACCGTGATGCCGCCAAAGTTATCTTTCAGGGCCAGTCGCGCCACCTCCGCGGACTTGGCGGTCTTCATATGTGGGCGCAAGCGCACGTCGTGGCGGCGCATGCGCTCGGTCATGGCGCTCGTGTTGGCGCTCAGGGTATGGCGATCGAGCACAAGCGCCGGTGTCGGGAGATCGTCGAGTTTCATGTGTGGAAACGTTATTGACGTTCCGGGGGTGGGTCCATATATGCCCTATGAGCTCCCGTCAACGCCCAAACTATGGTGAGCCGCGGTCCTGCAAGCGGAGCACGATTGCCTAGCGCCGCAGGTACTTACGGCGCGTCTCGGAATTAGATGCTCGGCATGTCCCCACCTGAGCCCATTCGAAAAGCACCCTCCATCTTAACGGGTTTCAAGAGATCGCGGCGAGATTTATGGAACTTCTGGAGTTTACCGGAAAATCACTGAGTCATCATAGGGCGTGCGTGCAAGCGGTGGTTGACAGGAGATTGCCGTTTGCGCGACAAAGAACAAGAATCAGCGATAGCCCGTGAAACTGTGAGGCGGGCCATGCAACTCTATGGAGAAGCGAACATGGCGAAGAAGCGAGTCGTGCTAACGGGAGCCTGCGGTTATGTGGCGCAGCGGATGTTCGATGATTTGGCCGAGCGCTACGATCTGGTACCGATGGACAACCGTACAACCACAAAGGATGGCCGCGAGATTCCGGGCATCGTGGCCTGCGACCTGACCGACCCGCACCGGGATAGCTATTGTCGCTACTTCGCCAATGCCGACGCCGTGATCCACTGCGCCTTTGTGAGTGCGCCCGGCGGAGACGCCACTACCTGGCGCGACACGGGTGATGCCAAGTTCCAGGCCGAGCAGCGAAACATTGCAATGGCTTACAATATTTATCGCACGTGTCTGGAGCAGGGCGTGCGCCGCGTGGTGGTTGCGAGCTCGAACCATGCGGCGGATTACTACGAACGGCTGATCTGGGCAGACCGGTTCGATTTGGTCACGCCTGAGCTGATGCCGCTGTCCGACAACTTCTACGGTTGGGCCAAGGCTGCCTACGAATTGCTGGGTTTTGTCTTTGCCACCGGCAAGGTGGGCGGGCGCAAGCTCGAGGTCATACAATGGCGCATCGGGGCGCCGCGCGATGATGATATCGATCAGGTCAAGCCCGGTGACATGAAAGGCATGCATCGGGCGCTGGGGGCATATCTTAGTCAGCGCGATCAGGTACAGCAGGTGGTCCGGATGGTCGAGACCGAGAACATTGAAGATGAAAACGGTATCCCGTATCTGGTGGTTTATGGTATCAGCGGAAACTCGCACCGTTTCTGGAGCATCGCGAACGCGTGTCAGAAGCTCGGTTATCGACCGCAGGACGACAGTCAGGTCAAGTTTGCCGACAAGATTGCGGCGTTGCTGCGAATGCGCTGAGGGGGGAAAGTGAAAATAGTCATCATCGGTACCGGGGCGATGGGTTCCATCTACGCAGGGCTGCTCGGCGATGCCGGCAACGAGGTTTGGGCGATCGATACCTGGCAGGCGCACATCGATGCCATCCGCGCGCGGGGATTGCGCGTCGAAGGGGCGAGTGGCGATCGCGTGGTCAAGCTAAACGCGAGCACTACAGCGGACGAAGCGGGTACGGCCGAGCTCGTCATCATTGCGACCAAGGCCATGCATGTCGAAGCTGCGGCGGCCAGTGCCAAGCCGCTGATTGGCCCCACGACGACCGTGTTGACGATTCAAAACGGGCTTGGCAGCGCGCACAAGGTGGCACGCGCACTCGGTTCCGAGCGCGTTATCGTCGGGGTGGTCGGGGGGTTCGGCGCATCGATCCGTGCGCCGGGGCACGTGCACCACAACGGTTGGGAGCTGGTCCGGCTTGGCGAGCTGGGCAGGCCGGTGTCGGCGCGCATCGCGCACATCGCCCGGGTGTGGCGCGACGCCGGGTTCAAGGTCAAGACCTACGACGACATCGACCAGCTAGTGTGGGAAAAGCTGATTTGCAACGTTTGTTTCAGCGGTCCCTGCGCCGTTCTCGAGTGGACGATCGGGCAGGTAATCCGCGATCCCAGCGCGTGGCAGGTGGCATCCGGTTGTGCGCAGGAGGCCTACGATGTAGCCCGCGCCCGCGGAATCGCACTCGACATCGACGACGTAGTCCTATATGTGCGCGAGTTCGGCCTGAAGATTCCCGAGGCCAGGCCTTCGGTACTACTGGACCATATGGCCCGCCGCCGCTCCGAGATCGATGTGATAAACGGTGCCGTCCTCGCTGCGGCACGCGCGCTGGATCTAGCGGCGCCATACAACGCGGTGATCACGGCGCTGGTCAAGGCCAGGGAAGCGGAATTTGAGCATCAGTCGACATCCTCCTGATCGCCCGATCCACCACCGATGAAAGTCTATTATTGCGATCACTATGTTCTGCCTCTGCCTGACCGCCACCGCTTCCCCATGCACAAATATCGTATGCTGCGCGAGCGCGTGGAGCAGTGTAACGTAGGTCAATACCAACTTTTGGTGCCCGATCCAGCGAGCGATGACGAGATCTTGTTGGCGCACGCTGCCGGGTATCTTGACAGGGTCGTCACGGGATCCATGGGTGCGCGAGAGCTGCGCGAGCTGGGATTTCCGTGGTCGGGCGCGCTGGTCGAGCGCTCGCGGCGATCCAGCGGCGGCACCATTGCCGCCTGTCGTGCTGCCTGCGCCGATGGCGCGGGCGCGAATCTCGCCGGGGGCACGCATCACGCTTATGGTGCCCGCGCGCAGGGCTATTGCGTTTTTAACGACAGTGCAATTGCCAGCCGTGTCATGCAGCGCGAGGGCAGGGCGATACGCATTCTGATTGTCGACTGCGACGTGCATCAAGGTAATGGCACGGCTGCAATATTCGCGCAGGATCCGACCGTATTTACCTTGTCTCTTCATGGCGCGAGGAATTTCCCGACAAGAAAAGAGAGCAGTGATCTGGATATTGCGCTGCCCGACGGGACGGACGATGCGGCGTATTTACATGCCCTGGATGGGGCGCTCGCGTGCGCGCTGGAGCGCTCGCAGCCGGACCTGGTGATTTATGTGGCAGGTGCCGACCCTTACCGACAAGACCGGTTAG
>VRUB01000176.1 GCA_019456345.1 Nitrospira sp.
TGAAGCAGGCGCGCGATGCCGACCTCGCATTGCGGAAAGGCGAAGCCCTAAGCCCGCTGCACGGTGTTCCCGTCGGCATCAAGGATATCTTTGACACCGACGACATGCCAACCGAAGACGGCACGGTGCTGCACGCTGGGCGCGAGCCGACCATCGATGCGACCGTGGTGTCACTGCTGCGCGCGGCAGGCGCGGTCATCATGGGCAAGACCGTCACCGCGGAGCTGGCGGTCTACGCGCCGGGCAAGACGACCAACCCGCACGATCCGGAGCGTACCCCGGGGGGTTCCGGCAGCGGCTCGGCGGCGGCCGTGGCAGCACACATGGTGCCACTCAGCGTAGGCACCCAGACCAATGGATCGGTCATACGGCCCGCCTCGTATTGCGGTGTCTGTGGATACAAACCAACCTACGGTCTCATTTCGCGGCATCTTGTACTGCAGCTGTCGCGTCCGTTGGACCAGGTCGGGGTATTTGGGCGCACCATTGAGGATGTGGCGCTGATTACAGAGCCGCTCATGGCCTTCGACGAACACGACCCCGATACACGGCCGCGGGCACGACTGAAGCTCATCGAGACCATGGCACAGGAGCCCCCGGTCCCACCGGAGCTGGCCTTCGTTAAGACACCGGTGTGGGACCACGCCGATAAGGACACACAGGAAGCATTTGCGGATCTGGTCGAGCACCTTGGCGAGAACATCGCGGAGATTGCGCTACCGGCTATCTTCAATGACGCAATATCGTGGCATCGTACAATCATGGAAGCGGACCTTGCCCGGAGCTTCAAGCGTGAATACGAGAACGGCAAGGATAAGTTAAGTGCCATTCTGTGCGAGATGATAGAGCGCGGGCAGAGCTGCCTGGCTGTGGATTACAACGACGCCGTGGGTCAGGTTAGTGTTTTAAACGGCATACTTGGTCAGATCTTCGAGAAGTATGACGCTATTGTAACGCCGGCGACCACCGGCGAGGCGCCCATTGGTCTGGAGTCGACAGGCAGTCCGATTTTCTGCACGATATGGGCTCTGTGCGGGACACCCGCGATTACGCTCCCACTGCTGCAGGGGGCAAGCGGCATGCCAATAGGCGTGCAACTGGTCGGGCCGAAAGGCGACGACGCGCGGCTGTTGCGGACGGCCCGCTGGCTCACAAAAGTTTTTGAAAACTGACGGAGGCATCGACGTTTCATGGTTACACTAATCTCCGCGGTATTTGCCGCAGTGATGGTCGCTGTTTTCTTGGGGTATTACGCCCTGAGGATAGAATCTATTCCGCTTTGGCTCATCATTATTGGCGTTCTGGGCATGGTCATTGCTGACTTTGTACAGACTTGGAGGAAAGAACAGAACGACACGAGCAATGACGGGTAATTGAATTGAGAATTGATTTTTATGTGAGCGCTTGATCTGCGCCGCGTTGCCACTGCCCGCTAGCAGCACACATTCGTCCGAGGGGTCTGGACTGCCCATTAGCGGGGAGGTCATGCGGCCCTATCGCCAGTTTTTTCGAGCATTACTTAATCAGCCAGCTCGGCGCACGCATACAGCGCATCGATGTGTGGCATCGGCGTATGGTAGGGGTCCTTCGTTCGACCCCAGCGCCGAGTAGTACTTGATGTCGAGTGTGTGCTCTGCCTCTACATCCCGCAGCATTGAGGTTTCGTGCTCACTGCCGCTCTTCGCGCCACCGGTTCGCCTTTCGATTGTATGGCGACACTCCCTCCGTGCCGACCGCGCGATCAGGCCACGTTCTTTAGCCCGATTCCCGCACTTTCTTCGCGCATAATCTTATCGAGCAGCTTCGTACACGCGTAGATCGCGTCGATATGCGGCGTCGGCGTCTGCGTGAGCCTTCCCAACTCTACCACGGCGCCCACCAGCGCCTCGATCTCCAGCGCACGCCCGGCTTCGACATCCTGTAGCATCGAGGTCTTGTGCTTGCCGACGCTTTCGGCTCCGGCGATCCGTTTTTCAATCGTGTGACGGAACTGGATACCGAGCTTATTTGCGATCGCCTGAGCCTCTTCCATCATTCTCGCCGCGAGCTCACGGGTGGGTGTGAATTGACAGATGTCGATCAGGGTGGCCTGCGTTAAGGCGCTGATCGGGTTGAAAGACAAATTGCCCCAGGCCTTCAGCCAGATCTCAGCGCGGATATCATCCAGAACAAAGGACTTGAAGCCCGCCTTGATGAATGTCTGCGAGATCGCCTCCACGCGCTCGCTGTGGGAACCGTCGAGCTCGCCCAGCGGGAAGCGGTTGCCTTCGACATGCTTTATTACGCCGGGCGCAACCACTTCCGCCGCCGGGTAAACCACGCAACCGATAATCCGCTCGGGCTCGATGTTGGCACCAATCTCGCCGTTCGGATCCACGGCCTCGATACGCCGGCCATCGAACTCGCCGCCGTGCTTGTGGAAGTACCACCACGGAATCCCATTCTGGATCGTTAACACCACCGTCTCTGGCCCGAAAAGCGCCCGCATCGCAGGTGCGATCGACGGGATCTGGTACGCTTTGACGGCGATTATGACGAGATCTTGCGTACCGGCCTTATCCAACGAGGGGACTGCCCTGACCTCGCTGGCCACAAGCTCTTCGCCGTCTTGCATCAGCAGCTTCAGACCCTTGTTGTTGATTGCATCCAAATGTGCCGTATTACGTTCGATAAACGTGATCTGCTCGCCGGCGAGGGCGAATCTGGCACCTATTAACCCGCCGATCGCACCGGCTCCGATGATGCAAGTTTTCATGGTTATCTCCTGCTTCCAGTCCGAGGGCTCAAACGCTCACTATTATAATAGACCGGGCGACCCCGTGCTTGCTTCCCGCCGCCGTCTGTGTTGCGCGACCTTTACTCGAAAGAGTTTATCAGCCGGCCAACGCCGTCGATGACCACCTCGATGGTGTTCCCCGGTTTCATCGAGCCGGCCCCGAGTGACGTCCCGCAGGTTATGACATCGCCCGGGAACAGCGTCAAATCCCGTGAGATCAGGCTGACCAGACGCGCCGGGGCGAAGATCATGTCGCTCACGGGGTAATTTTGCCGCTCTTCGCCATTGACGAGTGTCTTGATCGTGAGCCTGGTGGGATCCAATCCGGTTGCAATCACCGGACCGAACGGGCCGAAAGTGTCGAAGCTCTTGGCGCGCATCCACTGTGCGAACGACTTGTCCTTGTTGATCAGCTCGAACGCCGTGACATCGTTAACACAGGTATAGCCGAAGATGTATTGCCCAGCATTCGACTCAGAGACCTCCCGGCACCGATTACCTATTACGATCCCGAGTTCGCCTTCGAATATCACCCGACCGTCGTAGGATCGTGGGCGCCGTATGGTCTCACCGGGCGCCAGGAACGAGCTCGTAGATTTCAGGAAATAAAGCGGCTCCTCGGGTACGGTGAGATCGAACTTGCTGGCGAGGGCATGGAAGTTGTTCCACAGTGCGACCATCTGTGAGGCGTCGGTGGGTGTCAGGACCTTGACCTCGCTGAGCGCAACGGTCTCCGCGGTAGGTTTGGGACCACTGAGCATGTTGCCCTCGTGTACAGTTATAGTGTCATCCTCCAGGGTGCCAAACTTGGTTTTCCCTGCCTGCTCAAAGCGGATCCAGTAGGTCATGATGCTCTCCTGCGCGGTGTGATCCGACGGTGGGCCGTCGATTATTGCTGTGGGTAACCTCCAGAGATCTTGTGATGCGCGCGACAGGCGTGCAGGTTAGCCGGTGCCTGTACTGTGCGCTAACATCCGGTGGGCGTCGGCCGAAGTGACCAAATGTGGATCGGCAAGTACCAACCATGTGCCTCGTGCAACGTACGCCATCCCGGCGTTCCGCCGCTCGACCTGGGTCGGTTGACCTCGCAACGAGCGGGGCGAGAGGGCGCCAAGGCACGAAAAAACCGGCGCGCGCAACCAGATACCGACCTCCGTCGGTCCGGCGCGCGACGCTGGTCAAGTGAGCTAACACCCACATCACTTCTACGGAGGATTACAATATTAAAGATTAACATAGTTTATATTGTATACAAAATACCAAATATACATGGCGTTAGAACAAAAAGTTATAAGGACGCCACGGTGCGGTCGCTGACGCTAT
>VRUB01000177.1 GCA_019456345.1 Nitrospira sp.
GGCTGCGCACTCCCTGCTGCGCTTGGGCACCGGCCAAGCCTTCCGTGGCTTGGGCGTTCGCCGGGACGAGCGTCCACCGGAGACTCGTCTTTATCCGGCTCACCCACTGGGCCCTTGGCAAGTCTCTGGCTCACCCGTGGCGAGCCCGTTCGGGCGGGAAAATTGCCACGGGCACTTTGCCTTCCTCGGCCTTACCCCTGTAGGCTCGGTGCCGGCATCCCGGGGCTTACAACGGTCTCAGAAATAAACGCGCAGTCCCTGTTCTAGGCTGTGGTCGGGGGGTATGGTGCCACCGTGAGGTCGAATATATTGGGGCTGGTCAGGGGCTAAAACCTCAATGCGTAAGCGGTTATGTCATGACCGCGCACGCGTTCCGGCTCCCCACATCTCGCGACCTGAGTCAGCCGAGTACGGCTAGCCTCCGATGCACGATCCCAGTAGCATTAGCATTTACGCACCACGCCGGGCAGACCCATGGGAAAGCTGACTCATCTTAACCAATCAGGCGAAGCGCACATGGTGAATGTGGGCGATAAGGCTGTCACCCGCCGCATCGCTATCGCCGAGGGCCGTATCCACATGCAACCGGAGACATTGCGGTTGATCACCCAGGGCGCCCATAAGAAGGGCGATGTCCTGGCCGTCGCCCGCGTGGCAGGCATCATGGCAGCCAAGAAGACCGCCGACCTGATTCCGTTGTGCCATCCGTTGGCATTGACACATGTGGAGATCGACTTGCAGCCGCAACTCCAGGAGAATTGCATCTATTGCCGCGCCTCGGTCGAGACCCACGAGCGGACGGGAGTCGAAATGGAAGCACTCATGGCCGTCGAGATTGCGTTACTGACAGTCTACGACATGTGTAAAGCCGTGGATCGAGGCATGACGCTCGGCGAGATTCGCCTCTTGGAGAAATCGGGAGGCAAATCAGGTACCTGGAAGCGACAAGCAGACCCGTCAACTGCATGACATCCGCGCTGAATCTGCATCCTGCCTACGAGCTTGTCGTTCGTGAAACCGTCGACAGCACGGCGGAAGAGGCCGTGCGCCTGGCGGAGGCCGGGGCCGAGGAAGGCACGCTCGTCTGGGCGCGAAATCAGACCGCAGGCCGTGGCCGCTTTGGTCGCCCTTGGGAATCCGCGCCGGGAAATCTTTATTTCTCGCTAATCCTGCGCCCGGAAGAATCGCCCACGACAGCCGCGCAGCTGAGCTACGTCGGTGCCGTCAGTCTGGGGGCAGCCATGGCCGGTTTGATGTCGCCGCTCGTGGAGCTGCACTACAGATGGCCCAATGACATCCTGCTGTACGACGCCAAGGTGGCCGGAATTTTGTTGGAACCATGCCCGGCCAAGGCGGACGTGCTTGATTGGCTGGTACTGAGCTTGTCGGTTAACGTGAAAAGTTACCCGCAGGAGGTCGACTTTATTGCTACCAGCATGCATGCAGAAGCTGGCTCGGAGGCAACGGAGGTCGACCTGCTGGAGGCCTTTAGCCGCAGTTTCCTGTCCTGGGTTAATCGCTGGGCTGACGAGGGATTGGGGCCCGTGCGCAAGATGTGGGCGCAACGCGCCGACAAGGTTGGCCAGCCCCTGGAGGTAGAGCTTGCCACCGGGACCGTGAAGGGGACATTCGCCGAGCTCGACGCTGACGGCGCGCTGGTCATGGAGCTGCCCGAAGGCGGACAGCGCAAGATTACGGTCGCAGAGTTCTTCTCTTTTCCGAATGATCGGCAATCCCCTTGACCCGGACAACGGGAGCTTCGATCCTGGCAGCGCGCTATAATTACGCCGACTGGTCCAAGCATCCGGGATGGACGCATGGCAGCCGATTCGAACACAAACAACTCTATTCTTGGCGTCTACGGCACCGATACCAAGGGCAAGCGCAGGCTCGTGCACCGTTATCAGGGTGGGGACTACGGCCTCGAGGAAATTGTGGAGTACTTTCAGCTCGGGCGGCTCGAGTCGACCAAAGGCGACGCGGATACGGTGATTGTGCTGTCGGCTAGGGAGGTACGCGACCTCAAGACCATGGCCGACGCGCACAGCTTTGATTATGAGGAAGGTTTCATCGAGATGTGTCTCGAAATGCAACGCTTCGCAGCGAATCTTTCTGGGGACAGCTTTCAATTCACGGCAAATTTCTAGTCGTGACCGCGACACCTGCTCACTCAGGGTACTAAGTACTTCCCACTCGAGGCGTGCCGGTGTCAGCGGCCGGCGAGCGTTGCAGCCCCGCCGCCCCGGGCGAAACTCCCGAGCTGGGCGCTGATACTGGCAAAACGTAAAAGGCAGATAAAATGGCCTGTTGTCGTTCGATCCTTTTCATTGGCCTGTTCGTTCTGGCGAGCGCGGTCCCGGCGGCAAAGCTGTCGTCCCTGGACATGGTCAACCAGGCCATGCTGATGGCGGCCGAAGCGGGTCGTCACGATCTGGTAGCGTACATGTTGGATCGGGGCGCGCAGATCGAAGTGCGCGATACCCGCCCGCAGGAGCATACGGCCTTGATGCTGGCCGCAGCACACGGGCACTCAAAGGTGCTCGTGTTGCTCCTCGAGCACGGCGCTGTGGTCGACGCACGTGCAACAGATCATTCAACGGCGTTGATGCAGGCAGCGAGTGCAGGTCATGTCAACGTGATCAAGCAATTGCTCAAGCGCGGCGCCGATATTCACGCACGTGATGATCCAGACGGAAACACCGCACTGATGCTGGCGGCGAGCGGTGGCTACGAAGCTGCCGTGCGGGAGCTTCTGGAAGGCGGTGCCGACCCAAACGTCGCGAATGCCCGCGGCGCAAATACCCCCATCATGCTGGCTGCCGCGGCGCCGGGCGGGATGCAGTCGGTAATCGAACTGATTGTGGGCGGTGCCGACGTGAACGCACAGGGGAACGATGGCTGGACTGCATTGATGGCAGCGGCACGGCGAGGCGACGCTAAAATCGCCCAGCTGTTGTTGGCGAACAAGGCGCATATTGACGCGCACATCAATGATGGGCGCACTGCGTTGCTTGTAGCCTCGGAGCATGGCTCCCTGGGAATGGTTAACACGCTACTAACAGCCGGAGCCGATATGGGCACACGAGCGCATAACGGAGAGAGTGTTTTGGGACGTGCAGTAGCCGGGGGCTATAACTTGCTTGTGGAAAGGTTGCTTGCCGCCGGTGCGGATATCGATGGGCCCGGGCGAGAGGAACAAACCCCGTTGATGATTGCTGCGCGCAGCGGCCGTGTCCGCAGTGTGGCGCTGTTGCTCAAGCATGGTGCCGATGTCAATGCTGTCGATGCGAAAAATGGAAACACGGCGTTAATGCTGGCGGCAAATCGCGGATTGATCGACATCGTCGAGCTGTTGCTGGCCGCCGATGCTAACACAAACATCCGGGCCAAAGACGGCTGGACAGCGCTCGCAGCCGCCGAGATGATCGGCGACACGGAAATTGCCGATGTCATCAGGAGGGCGAGCACGAAGTCCGGAGCTGAGTAACGGGCGCCGCCATTGCGTGCCAGCGCCATTGTGTTGTGCCTGGCTACGTGGCACCTGGCACTAACAGGATGCTGGAAAAGGCCATCCCTGGCTTTTTCAGCTCGCAGAGCAAAAAGCGCGGTTTTTGCTCTGCTCCATTGTTCAAACACTTACGTGTTCGAAAATGTGCGGCGCATCCGTGCACCACTCTAGCAGACTGCCAAAAATAGTTTTTCAACAGCCTGCTAATCTCACTGAATCCACACCGATTGCAGAAATTCAAATTTCACTTGCCAGACGTTGCAGTGCTTGAAGGGGGGGAGTTGCGTCCCCGCCGATAGTGTGCTTGACTGCCGTAGTATATTAAGAGCTTCTGCCTTGAATACAGCTTTCCATTACTGCCCGGAGACATTTGTGAATGAGCCAACAAGGTAAGCTTAATCGACGAGGCTTCGTCAAGCTTTGTGCCTCGGCGCTCGCGATGATTACGGCGAGCCCGGGTGTGCTGGCGCGAAAAACAGGAACTTTACAACAGTACCAACGCGTCAAGCTGGTGGACAAATGGGATCACCCTGTGACCGTCGCCCATTTGAAAGTCGGGGAGAACTACTTG